>NZ_JAOTGJ010000020.1:0-39312 GCF_044427225.1 Streptococcus sp. 2022WUSS037
TTTGCATTTTATTGGAAAAAAGGGCACTAGCGAATATTGTAGACCAATTGTGAGATAAGGAAAGTCGTTAGAATCTTCTTTTGGACGGTAACAAATTGGATAAAATACGAACTACGGGAATGATTCGAATAATGATTCACCTTGATTTTTCCTAGTACTTGTGCTATAATAGTGTAAATTATTTGTCGTGTGTCTTGTTTGAAATATTGTCCAAACAAGGCTTGCAGCAGTTAAATCAAACTTTTTCAAAGGAAGATTTAGCTGCTCTTTTTGTGTCTATGAGGAATTTTTTTGAGAATTGTTACCTATTCTTAAAGATTCTAAAAATTCTAACAAAAGGCAAATGTGTTTGATTTTGCAGAAAAATCAATAGAAAAATAGAGGAGAATTAACTTGGCAGGACATGAAGTTCAGTACGGTAAGCACCGTACCCGTCGTAGTTTTTCAAGAATCAAGGAAGTTCTTGATTTACCAAATTTGATTGAAATCCAAACGGATTCATTTAAAGATTTTCTTGACTATGGTTTGAAAGAAGTCTTTGAAGATGTGCTTCCAGTTTCAAACTTTACAGATACCATGGAATTGGAATTTGTTGGTTATGAGCTGAAGCAACCTAAGTATACCTTGGAAGAGGCGCGTGCACACGATGCCAACTATTCTGCTCCAATTTATGTGACTTTCCGTCTTGTCAATAAGGAAACAGGCGAAATCAAGACTCAGGAAGTCTTCTTTGGTGAGTTTCCAATCATGACTGAAATGGGTACTTTCATCATCAACGGTGCAGAGCGTATCATCGTTTCTCAGTTGGTGCGTTCACCAGGTGTCTATTTCAATGATAAAGTAGATAAGAATGGTAAAGTAGGTTATGGTTCAACGGTTATCCCTAACCGTGGAGCTTGGCTGGAATTGGAAACAGATTCTAAGGATATTGCCTATACTCGTATCGACCGAACACGTAAGATTCCGTTCACAACGCTGGTGCGTGCACTTGGTTTCTCAGGTGATGATGAAATCTTTGATATCTTCGGTGATAGCGAATTGGTTCGCAATACCATTGAAAAAGATATTCACAAAAACCCAGCAGATTCTCGTACAGATGAAGCCCTCAAGGAAATCTATGAGCGCCTTCGTCCAGGTGAACCAAAGACAGCTGAAAGCTCTCGTAGCCTCTTGACAGCTCGTTTCTTTGACCCACGTCGTTACGACTTGGCACCTGTTGGTCGTTATAAAATCAATAAAAAACTCAACCTTCGTACTCGTTTGCTCAACCAAACACTTGCTGAACACGTGATTAACGGTGAAACAGGTGAAATCGTCTTAGAAGCAGGTACTGTCTTGACTCGTGATGTGCTTGAAAAAGTAGAAGCACAATTCGACGAGTTGAACATTGTAGAATACATTCCAAATGACAACGCTGTTCTTCTTGAGCCGGTTCTTTTGCAGAAATTCAAGATTGTGGCACCTAAAGATCCAGAACGTGTTGTGACGGTGATTGGTAATGCTAATCCAGCTGAAAATGTGCGTATTGTCACTCCAGCAGACATTTTGGCTGAAATGAGCTATTTCCTCAACTTGGCTGAAGGTCTTGGTCGCGTTGACGATATTGACCACTTGGGTAACCGTCGTATCCGTGCCGTTGGTGAATTGCTTGCCAACCAAGTACGTATCGGTTTGACTCGTATGGAGCGTAACTTGCGTGAGCGTATGTCTGTTCAAGACAATGAAGTATTGACGCCACAACAAATCATCAATATCCGCCCTGTTACAGCTGCCATCAAAGAATTCTTTGGTTCATCCCAGTTGTCACAGTTCATGGACCAACACAACCCACTTTCTGAGTTGTCTCACAAACGCCGTTTGTCAGCCTTGGGACCTGGTGGTTTGACTCGTGACCGCGCTGGCTATGAGGTTCGAGACGTTCACTACACTCACTATGGTCGTATGTGTCCGATTGAAACGCCTGAGGGACCTAACATCGGTTTGATCAACAACTTGTCTTCTTATGGTCACCTCAACAAGTATGGTTTCATTCAAACACCATACCGCAAGATTGACCGTGCAACAGGTACAGTAACGAACGAAATCGTTTGGTTGACAGCGGATGAAGAAGATGCCTACATCGTAGCACAATCAACTTCACCACTTGATGAAAACAACCGTTTCGTTGATAAGATTGTAATGGGACGTCACCAAGGTAATAACCAAGAGTTCCCAGCAGATTCAGCAGACTTCATGGACGTTTCGCCTAAACAGGTAGTTGCCGTTGCGACAGCATGTATTCCTTTCTTGGAAAACGATGACTCCAACCGTGCCCTCATGGGTGCCAACATGCAACGTCAGGCTGTTCCATTGATTGATCCAAAAGCACCTTACGTTGGTACGGGTATGGAATACCAGGCAGCCCATGACTCAGGTGCGGCAGTTATTGCCCAACATGATGGTAAGGTTGTTTACGCAGATGCGGACAAGGTAGAAGTACGTCGTGAAGATGGTTCCTTGGATGTTTACAGCATTCAGAAATTCCGTCGTTCAAACTCAGGTACTGCCTACAACCAACGTACCCTTGTGAAATTGGGCGATGTCGTTGAAAAAGGTGATTTCATCGCAGATGGTCCTTCTATGGAGCGTGGGGAAATGGCCCTTGGTCAAAACCCTATCGTTGCCTACATGACTTGGGAAGGTTACAACTTCGAGGACGCGGTTATCATGTCTGAACGCCTTGTGAAAGACGATGTGTATACATCTGTTCACTTGGAAGAATACGAGTCAGAAACACGCGATACCAAGTTAGGCCCTGAAGAAATCACTCGCGAAATTCCAAACGTTGGTGAAGATGCTCTTCGCAACTTGGATGAAATGGGTATTATCCGTATCGGTGCGGAAGTTAAAGAGGGCGACATTCTTGTTGGTAAAGTCACACCAAAAGGTGAAAAAGATCTTTCTGCTGAAGAGCGCCTCTTGCACGCTATCTTCGGTGACAAGTCACGTGAAGTACGTGATACATCTCTTCGTGTACCTCACGGTGCCGATGGTGTCGTTCGTGATGTGAAAATCTTTACTCGTGCCAACGGTGATGAATTGCAATCAGGTGTTAACATGTTAGTTCGTGTTTACATCGCTCAAAAACGTAAAATCAAGGTCGGAGATAAGATGGCCGGTCGTCACGGTAACAAGGGTGTCGTTTCACGTATTGTACCGGTTGAGGATATGCCATATCTTCCAGACGGAACACCAGTTGATATCATGTTGAACCCACTTGGGGTGCCATCACGTATGAACATCGGTCAGGTTATGGAACTTCACTTGGGTATGGCGGCTCGCAACTTGGGCATTCATATCGCAACACCAGTTTTCGATGGTGCAAGTTCAGAAGACCTCTGGTCAACTGTTAAAGAAGCAGGTATGGACTCAGATGCCAAGACCATTCTTTACGATGGACGTACAGGTGAGCCATTTGACAACCGTGTATCTGTCGGTGTCATGTACATGATCAAGCTTCACCACATGGTTGATGATAAACTTCACGCCCGCTCAGTCGGACCATACTCACTCGTTACCCAACAGCCACTCGGAGGTAAGGCTCAGTTTGGTGGTCAGCGTTTCGGTGAGATGGAGGTTTGGGCCCTTGAAGCCTACGGTGCTTCAAACGTCCTTCAAGAAATCTTGACTTACAAGTCAGATGATGTGACAGGTCGTCTGAAAGCCTATGAAGCCATCACCAAAGGTAAACCAATTCCAAAACCAGGTGTTCCAGAATCCTTCCGCGTTCTTGTCAAAGAATTGCAATCACTTGGTTTGGATATGCGTGTCCTTGATGAAGACAACAATGAAGTAGAATTGCGTGACCTTGATGAAGGTGAAGATGATGACATCATCCACGTAGATGATCTTGAAAAAGCACGTGCAAAAGCCGCAGCTGATGCAGCCGCAGCCTTTGCAGCAGAAGAAGCAGAAGGCAAAGAATAATGAGAATGGATGGGACAAGTTGGTCCAAATCTCAGAATCGAAAGAGATAAGGACCAACAGTCTTCCACCGTCTGTTTTATAGAAAAATAGCTTACCAGCTATCCATTCTGCTGATTATTGTTCAAGAATTTGAGGTCTGGGAATCCAGCCTCTCACAAGAAAAGAAAGGGATTATTAGTGGTTGACGTAAATCGATTTAAAAGTATGCAAATCACGTTAGCTTCACCAAGTAAGGTTCGTTCATGGTCTTACGGTGAGGTTAAAAAACCTGAAACAATCAACTATCGTACACTCAAGCCAGAACGTGATGGACTTTTTGACGAAGTCATCTTCGGTCCAACAAAAGACTGGGAGTGTTCATGTGGTAAATACAAGCGTATCCGTTATAAAGGGATTACTTGTGACCGCTGTGGTGTTGAAGTGACTCGTGCAAAAGTACGTCGTGAGCGTATGGGACACATTGAGTTGAAAGCACCAATTTCACACATTTGGTATTTCAAAGGGATTCCAAGCCGTATGGGCTTGACCTTGGATATGAGCCCACGTGCGCTTGAGGAAGTTATCTACTTCGCGGCTTATGTGGTCATCGATCCAAAAGAAACGCCACTTGAGCACAAGTCTATCATGACTGAGCGCGAGTACCGTGAGCGCTTGCGTGAATATGGCTATGGTTCATTCGTTGCCAAAATGGGTGCTGAGGCCATCCAGGACCTCTTGAAACAAGTCGATCTTCCAAAAGAAATCGCAGCCTTGAAAGAAGAATTGAAAACAGCTTCTGGTCAGAAACGCATTAAAGCAGTTCGTCGCTTGGATGTACTCGATGCATTCTACAAATCTGGTAACAAGCCTGAATGGATGATTCTCAACATCCTTCCAGTTATTCCACCAGATTTGCGTCCGATGGTTCAGTTGGATGGTGGCCGTTTTGCCGCATCTGACTTGAACGAACTCTACCGCCGTGTTATCAACCGTAACAACCGTTTGGCTCGTCTCTTGGAACTTAATGCTCCAGGAATTATCGTACAAAACGAAAAACGTATGCTCCAAGAAGCTGTGGATGCTTTGATTGACAACGGTCGCCGTGGTCGTCCAATCACAGGACCAGGTAGCCGTCCGCTTAAATCACTCAGCCACATGCTGAAAGGTAAGCAAGGACGTTTCCGTCAAAACTTGCTTGGTAAGCGTGTTGACTTCTCAGGACGTTCTGTTATCGCCGTTGGTCCAACGCTGAAAATGTACCAGTGTGGTGTGCCACGCGAAATGGCTATCGAACTCTTCAAACCGTTTGTCATGCGCGAAATCGTTGCCCGTGATATTGCTGGTAACGTAAAAGCTGCAAAACGTTTGATTGAACGTGGAGATGACCGTATTTGGGATATCTTGGAAGAAGTGATCAAAGAACACCCAGTTCTTTTGAACCGCGCACCGACCCTTCACCGTTTGGGTATCCAGGCTTTTGAGCCAGTTCTGATCGACGGTAAAGCCCTTCGTTTGCACCCGCTTGTCTGTGAAGCCTACAACGCCGACTTTGACGGTGACCAGATGGCGATTCACGTTCCATTGTCAGAAGAAGCACAAGCAGAAGCACGTATCCTTATGCTTGCGGCAGAACACATCCTTAACCCTAAAGATGGTAAACCAGTCGTAACACCATCTCAGGATATGGTTTTGGGTAACTACTACTTGACCATGGAAGATGCTGGCCGTGAAGGTGAAGGCATGGTCTTCAAGGATGCGGATGAAGCTGTTATGGCTTACCGCAACGGCTATGTTCACTTGCATACTCGTGTTGGTATTGCAACAGATAGCCTAGACAAGCCTTGGAAAGACAACCAAAAACATAAGGTTATGATGACAACTGTTGGTAAAATCTTCTTCAACGCGATCATGCCTGAAGGTCTCCCATACTTGCAAGAGCCAAACAATGCCAATTTGACAGAGGGAACTCCAGATAAATACTTCTTGGAACCAGGATCAGATATCAAGGCTGCTATTGCAGAATTGCCAATCAACCCACCATTCAAGAAGAAAAATCTTGGCAACATCATCGCTGAAATCTTCAAGCGTTTCCGTACAACTGAAACATCAGCCCTGCTTGACCGTTTGAAAGACTTGGGTTACTATCACTCAACACTCGCTGGTTTGACAGTGGGGATTGCCGATATCCCAGTTATCGACAACAAGGCTGAAATCATTGAAGAATCTCACGAACGTGTAGAACAAATCAAGAAACAATTCCGCCGTGGTATGATTACTGACGATGAGCGTTATGCAGCTGTTACAGATGAATGGCGTTCAGCTAAGGAAAAATTGGAAAAACGTCTGGTTGAAAAACAAGATCCGAAGAACCCAATCGTTATGATGATGGACTCTGGTGCCCGTGGTAACATTTCCAACTTCTCCCAGTTGGCCGGTATGCGTGGTCTGATGTCAGCTCCGAACGGACGTATCATGGAATTGCCGATCTTGTCTAACTTCCGTGAAGGTCTTTCTGTATTGGAAATGTTCTTCTCAACTCACGGTGCCCGTAAGGGTATGACGGATACGGCCTTGAAGACAGCCGACTCAGGATATCTGACTCGTCGTTTGGTTGACGTTGCCCAAGACGTTATTATTCGTGAAGACGACTGTGGAACAGACCGTGGTCTTGCCATCCGTTCAATCACAGATGGCAAGGAAATGATCGAGCCACTTGAAGAGCGTTTGCAAGGTCGTTACACTAAGAAAACTGTTAAACATCCTGAAACAGGTGCCGTTATCATTGGTCCAAACCAATTGATTACGGAAGATATTGCCCGTGAAATCGTCAATGCAGGTGTTGAACAAGTAACCATCCGTAGCGTATTTACATGTAACACCCGTCACGGTGTCTGCCGTCATTGTTACGGTATCAACTTGGCGACAGGTGATGCGGTTGAAGTGGGTGAAGCAGTCGGTACGATTGCTGCCCAATCTATCGGTGAGCCTGGTACACAGCTTACAATGCGTACCTTCCACACGGGTGGTGTAGCCTCAAACAGCGATATCACACAGGGTCTTCCTCGTGTCCAAGAGATCTTTGAAGCCCGTAATCCGAAAGGGGAAGCGGTTATCACTGAGGTTAAAGGTGAAGTTATCGCTATTGAAGAAGATGCTTCTACTCGTACCAAGAAAGTCTTTGTTAAAGGTGTAACTGGTGAAGGCGAATACGTGGTACCATTTACAGCCCGTATGAAGGTTGAAGTGGGTGACCAAGTTGCGCGTGGTGCAGCCCTTACCGAAGGTTCTATCCAACCAAAACGCTTGCTCGAAGTCCGTGATGTTTTGGCGGTTGAAACTTACCTTCTTTCTGAAGTTCAAAAAGTTTACCGTAGCCAGGGTGTAGAAATCGGAGACAAGCACATCGAGGTAATGGTTCGTCAAATGCTTCGTAAAGTTCGTGTCATGGATCCAGGTGACACAGATCTTCTCATGGGTACCCTCATGGATATCACAGACTTTACAGATGCCAATGCTGACGTGGTTATTGCAGGTGGTATTCCGGCAACAGCTCGTCCAGTTCTTATGGGTATCACAAAAGCGTCCCTTGAAACCAACTCGTTCTTGTCTGCCGCATCCTTCCAAGAAACAACTCGCGTTCTTACAGATGCAGCTATTCGTGGTAAACGTGACAACCTTCTCGGTCTTAAAGAGAATGTTATTATCGGTAAGATTATCCCAGCAGGTACAGGTATGGCCCGCTACCGTAATCTTGAACCACAAGCCATCAATGAAGTTGAAATCATTGAAGACACAGTAGCTGAAGAACTTGCAGCAGAAGCAAATCTTGAGACTGCAACTGAATAAGATTTAATACACATCTCTCTCTTAGAGGGATGTGTTTTTCTAATTATTCGGAAATAAAACGCATACATAACTTGATAAGGAATTAACAAGCAGAATATTTTCTTAATTCAATTGCTTTCGGTATAATGTGTACGAAAAAGGAAGTATGTGTTATGTATCAAGTGATTAAAATGTATGGAGATTTTGAACCCTGGTGGTTTTTAGATGGTTGGGAAGAAGATATTGTTAGTAAGGTAGCCTTTGATCGTTATGAAGATGCCTTAAAAGCATTTCAGAAGGAATGGGTACGATTGTCAGAAAAGTTCCCTAAAAAGCAGAGTAAAAATGGTACAATGGTGGCCTTTTGGGATGAATCAGACCAGCATTGGTGTGAGGAATGCGATGAATATTTGCAGCGGTATCATTCGCTGATGTTGGTAGAAGCGAGAGAAAATTTACCTGCTGGATTTTTCAAGCAGTCCCTCCAGGCTAAAGTTCGTTCGTGTAAGATTAGAAACAAAGAAAAGCTCGGTTAATCCGAGCTTTTTGCATAGCAACAGTTAATATTCTAGCAATCCCTTATATAGAGCTAGGGCAGTCGCGGCCCGTGCGCCTGTTAGAATACTATACGGGACAATGTGGACAGGGGGCGTTTCTTGGGTAGCTAATACCTTTGGTTCTAAGTGGATAAGGTGTTTGAGTAGGTTTACCAATTGTTCATTCAGAAGGAGGGGGCTGTGTAGATAAATAACCTGACTATCAATGAGCATATTAAGGTTTAAAATAGACTGTGCGAGATATTTTAAGGCGGTATTGAGTAGGTGTATAGTAGCCGCATCCCCTAGTTCATAAGCTGTTAATAAGGTTTCTAAACGAATGTCTTCTGGATCCTGAACAAGATTTGGTAATAAACTCTGGTCTGCGTTTTGATACAAAAGTTGAGCTTTTCTGATAAGCCAAGTTTCCCCGGCGTAGGTTTGGAGACAACCGCGTTTACCACAGGAACACAGTTCGCCATCTGGCTGCACAACAGTATGGCCGATTTCTCCAATAATACTATTATGCTTGCCATAGATAGCTCCATTGTACATGTAGGAGCAATGCATGCCTCTTCCAAAATGAAAGAAGACAAAATTAAGGTCTTTTCCTTGATTGAAGAATAGGCGCTGGGCTAAACTCATGCAATTCACATTGTTTGAAAAATAAATAGGATAGGGAAGGGCATCAGCTACTACTTTTAAGTTAAAATGTTGCCAGAGAGGATTGTCTGTTGTGATGCGGAAATCATTAAGATAACGCCCTGGCAAGCCCATACCAATTGCGGTTAGCTTTGCTTTTTCTGGTAGGGAATCAATAAAAGGGAGAAGGAGGTCGAGGATTAGTTGGCTTCCTTCTTCTCTTATCTTTTTATTTGATAAGGTAGCAGTCTGTTCCCTCAGAAGATTTCCTTTGCTATCTGTTGCCACGATAGACAAGTATTTTTCAGAGAGTTCAACGCCAATGAGGCACGCTTTATCTTCTTCAATCCGTAGAAGGATTTTTTTCCGTCCCGCTTTGATAATCGAAGTCTCTTCTTCGCCAATTTCCCTGATGTAACCTTCTTGTATTAAGTCAGCCGTAATACTGCTGGTTGTAGCAGGTGTAATGGAAGTATTTTTAGCGATGTCAATACGGGAGATTGGTCCCTGGACATAAATTTGTTCTAAAATTTTTGAACGGAGTTTTAATTGATTTTTTGAGTGCATATAAAAAATAACTCCTTAACTACATGATGCAAATTGATTATAAAAAATTATCAAAAAAATAGCAAATGTATTGACAATCTTTTCATAAAATTATAAAATATAATCAAATAAAACAAATAAGAGGAAACAAAAGCGGTAATTGATTTCAAATTATAATTAAAGGAGGAGATTAAATGACACGGTTGATTAGTGCTAATCCTTCGGAGATTGTCAAGATGTCTGCTAAAGAATTAAAACAGAGTATCTTGGAAAGTGAAGGGAGAGTAGTATTATCGGAAAATGTAGCGTTTCGCGAAGCATTCGTTGATGACTTAACCAATGCAGAGATTGCTAGAGCTTTTGGTGCAGATCTTATCTTGCTGAATGGAGTTGATGTGTTTTCCCCTTTTGTTAGTGGAATGGGAACTGTAACAGATACATTTGTAGCAGACTTACGCTCCTTGGTTGCCTGTCCTATTGGGGTCAATTTAGAACCAGTAGATGCAAGTTATGAGAGCTTAAAAAACAATGGTCTCGTGAAGGGGCGTCAGGCAACAGTAGAAAGCCTTCAAAGGGCTGAGGAGTTGGGCTTTGATTTTATCTGTCTAACAGGTAATCCAGGTTCAGGTGTCAGCAACCATACCATTAGAGAGATATTGGTAGAAGCAAGGCAAATTTTCTCAGGGCTTATTATTGCAGGGAAAATGCATGGAGCGGGTATTGGTGAAACTTTGACGACGCCAGACTTGGCAGACGAGTTTTTAGCTGCTGGGGCAGATATTATTCTTATTCCAGCTGTCGGTACGGTTCCTTCCCTATCTGAAGCAGATATGCGGATGATTGTAGAGCGTGTTCATCAGCAGGGAGGTTTGGTAATGAGTGCCATCGGAACCAGTCAGGAAAGTTCGGATCCTGATACGATTAAGACGATTGCTCTTCAAAATAAAATGTGTGGAGTAGATATACAGCATATAGGAGATGCAGGCTATGGTGGTCTAGCCCCGGTTGAAAATATTTACGCTCTGAGCAAGGCGATTAGAGGTATTCGGCATACCGTATCGCGTATGGCTCGTTCAATCAAACGATAAGGAGAACGATAGTGAAAAAGACAATTATGCTAGTCTGTGCAGCGGGTATGAGTACCAGTCTTTTGGTGACGAAAATGCAACAAGTGGCGACAGCATCTGCTTTAGAACGGGAAATTTTTGCCGTATCTGCCATGGAAGCAGAAGAAATTCTTGCTGATAAAACAGTAGATATTCTCATGTTAGGACCACAGGTGCGGTACATGTTAGCAGAATTCGAAGCAAAACTAGCTCCTTTAGGGATTCCAGTCGTGGCGATTCCTATGACAGACTATGGAATGATGAGAGGGGATAAGGTCCTAGAAACTGCGGAATCCTTAATGGGAGGATAAAAGATGTATCAGGAAACAGAATTAGAAGTTATCATGTCATTGATTGCCTATGGTGGGGAGGCAAAAAGCTGTGCTTTTGAGGCGATAACTGCGGCAAAAGAAAAAGATTTTGTAGAAGCCCAAGCCCGAATCACTCAAGCAGAACAAGCTTTATTACAAGCTCACAAGGTACAAACTTCACTACTTAGTCAGGAGGCGACAGGCCAGGAAATGAAGACTGGTTTGCTGATGATTCATGGTCAAGACCATCTGATGACCAGCATCTGCTTTGTTGACTTAGCAAAGGAAATTATTGCTCTGCGGAAGGAAATTGTAGAAAACAATAAAAAAGAAAGGACAGACTGATGAAAAATAGTTTGGATCGATTGCAGGAAAAACTGACACCAATTGCAGCCAAGATTGGAAATCAGAAGTTTTTAGTGGCACTTAGGGACTCGTTTGTGGGAACCATGCCTGTTATTATGACAGGTTCTATTGCTTTACTGATCAATGCCTTTTTAGTTGACCTACCAGACCAGTTTGGGATGCCTCAAATTACAGAGATGTTCCAGTGGTTGGTAGATATCAACTGGTTGGTGTTTAAGGGAAGTATCCCCATTGTTTCCTTACTCTTTATCTTTTGTTTAGGTGTAAATATTGCTAAAATTTACAAAACAGATACTACCTCAGCAGGTTTGGTGGCTTTAGCATCCTTTGTTATTTCGATTGGCAATTCCATTACCAAGACCTTTACGTTAGAAAATCTTGGAGATGTTGATTTAGCAAGTATCGTAGAAGGAGTGGCGGGCTTAGAAGTATCGGGGTCAGATTTAACAGTTACCATTGGCGGTGTCCTATCTGGTGCACAGATTAATGCTAGAGGATATTTCACAGCAATCTTCATTGGTTTTGTAGCCTCAATTGTTTTCTGTAAAGCCATGAACAAAGAGTGGGTCATCAAATTGCCAGATTCTGTTCCGCCAGGTATTGTCAAGCCCTTTATGTCCATTATTCCTGGTTTCCTAGCTATGTATACCGTGGGGATTTTCACTTATGTCTTCAATTTGTTGAGTCAAGATACCTTTATTGAATGGGTTTACAAGGTGTTACAAGTGCCTCTCCTAGGCTTATCACAAAGTTTCTTCGCAGTGATTCTGATTGTACTGCTGAACAAGTTGTTCTGGTTCTTTGGGCTTCATGGAGGAAATGTATTGGCACCTGTCATGGAGGGTTTGTTTGGGGTAGCCATGCTTGCGAACCTAGAAGCCTATCAAGCGGGAGAGGCCATTCCATATTTCTGGAACAGCGGCTCGTTTGGAGCTTATGTCTGGTTTGATGGGCTGGCACTGGTCTTGGCAATCTTTATTGTATCTAAAAACAAGCATTATAGAGAAGTTGCGAAGTTGGGTCTTGGTCCTGTTCTCTTTAATATCGGTGAGCCGGTTAACTACGGTCTCCCTATTGTTCTGAACCCGATTATGTTTATTCCATATCTTCTAGGACCATGTTTGATGACAGCGGTTGCTTATCTTGCGTCAGCTTGGGGCTTGGTTGCCCCTGTAACTCAAAATGTTACTTGGGTTATGCCTCCGATATTGTATGGATTCTTCTCGACAGCATTCGATTGGCGTTCGATTATTCTTTCAGTTGTTTGTTTGGCAATAGGGACACTAACCTATATTCCATTTGTAAAAATGGCAGACAAGCAAGTAGAATTATAATAACAAGAAAAAGCTCGGCTAGTCCGAGCTTTTTGTTGTCTGAAAATACAGGGTCATGGTCTGGCTATCCAGCTCCACCTGTCCACCGATGGTAATGGTAAACAGCGGCTGGGTATGGGCAAAGTCCAAATCGTAGAGAACAGGGATGGTTTTGAGAATAGGGTGCTTGTCCAAAATCGCCAACAAAATCTTCTCGGTCATCTTGGTTTCTTTAGGAAAACGACCAAAGACAAGAGCCTGAGGATTTGGATAGGCTTGTAGAAGGGCAGTCAAGTGACGAGCGATAATCAGATAATCATCGTCCTCCGCCTCCTCCAAAAAGAGAATATACTTGTCCGGCTTGGGAGCAAACTCCGTCCCTGTCAGCAGGTTGAGGGTTGAGATGTTTCCGCCTATGGCAATACCAGAGGCCCGGCCCGGATTGTATACTTTCCAGTCAGTTGGGTAAAAGGTGCGAGGGGCGTCTAGTAAGTACCAAGCATCGCTAGACCACTCAGGACTGGGTGTCAGGTCATAGGAAGCTTGTGTCACAGCCTTGAGCCAGGCTTCTGTTTGGTAGGTTTGGCCCTGCTCCATTTTGAAGCTAGAGTAAGCTGGACCCATGTAGGTTTGCATGCCTGTCTTGGCGTAGATAGCATTGAGCAGGGCAGTCGTATCCGAATAACCGCAGAAAATTTTTGGATTTTGTGCAATCAAATCAAAATCCAGATAAGGCAGCAGATCGTTACAGTTGAAACCGCCAATGGTTGTCAGAATGGCGTCGACTGACTCATCCGCAAAGGCTGCTTCCAAGTCCGCAACCCGACTGGTAATCGGAGCAGAGTAAAACATATCATTTTCAAAATAATGTTCTGAGAAAGAGAGTTTGAAGCCCAGTTCTTCCAATTTTTCCTTGGCGGCAAGATTGGCTTCAAAACCACCAATTCTTTCAATAGATGAAGAGGGGCTGACTACGCGTATGTGGTCGCCTTTTTTTAATCTTTTCATAAGAACCTCCAAACTTTTTTATTATTTTAACAAAAAAGTATGGAAAATCAAGTTTTCTTGCGAATAGATAGGGTGAGGAGGTTTTATGATTCAAGAAAAAGCAAGAAAGATGATTGAAGAGGCGGTGGCAGATAGGGTTAGTGACATCTATCTAGTTCCCCGAGGTGAGTGTTACCAAGTCTATCATCGCATCATGGATGAGCGAGAGTTTGTGCAAGACGTGGCTGAGGAGGAAGTAACAGCCATCATCAGCCATTTCAAGTTTTTAGCAGGCTTAAATGTCGGTGAAAAACGCCGTAGTCAGCAGGGTTCCTGTGATTATGATTATGGTAGCGGAGAGATTTCGCTTCGCTTATCAACTGTCGGCGATTATCGTGGCAAGGAAAGTCTGGTCATCCGCCTGCTCTATGACAATGACAAGGAACTCAAGTTCTGGTTTGAGGCGGCCGAGCGGCTTGCAGAAGAAATCAAGGGACGAGGGCTCTACCTTTTTTCGGGTCCAGTCGGCTCTGGTAAGACCACACTTATGTACCATCTTGCCAGGCTGAAATTCCCAGACAAGCAGATTTTGACCATCGAGGATCCTGTCGAAATCAAACAGGAGGACATGCTGCAACTCCAGCTCAATGAAGCCATCGGAGCCACCTACGACAATCTGATTAAACTGTCCCTCCGTCATCGGCCAGACTTGCTCATCATCGGTGAAATTCGGGATGCGGAAACCGCTCGAGCAGTCATTCGATCCAGTCTGACGGGAGCTACCGTTTTCTCAACAGTTCATGCAAGGTCTATTTCAGGTGTCTATGCCCGTATGTTGGAATTGGGGGTCAGCCCTGAGGAGTTAAACAATGCCCTTCAAGGCATTGCCTATCAACGCTTGATCGGGGGAGGAGGTGTGGTAGATTTTGCAAAGGGAAATTACCAAAACCATTCCGCAGACCAGTGGAATGAACAAATTGATCGCCTTTTTGCAGCAGGACATATCAGTCTTCGGCAGGCAGAAACAGAAAAAATTGCCCTTGGTTCGCCAGCGTAAGGTCATTGAGCTTTTCAATAATCTTTTTGCCAGTGGTTTTCATTTGGGGGAGATTGTTGATTTTCTCAAACGTAGTCAGCTTCTGGCAGATCCCTACACCCAGGTCTTGTCAGATGGGCTGTTAGCAGGCAAACCCTTTTCAAGTTTGCTAGCAGATTTGCGTTTTTCAGATGCGGTGGTCACACAGGTGGCTCTGGCAGAAGTTCATGGCAATACCAGCCTGAGTTTGAGCCATATCCAGTCCTATCTGGAAAATGTCAGCAAGGTTCGTAAAAAACTGATTGAGGTGGCGACCTATCCGATTATCTTACTAGGTTTTCTGCTTTTGATCATGCTAGGCTTGAAAAACTATCTTCTGCCCCAGTTGGAGGAAGGCAATGCAGCGACTATGCTAATTAACCATTTGCCGACCATCTTTTTATCCCTCTGTGGACTTAGTTTGGTGGCGGTCTTAGCTGGTATGTTTTGGTTTCGCAAAACTAACAAAATCAAGGTCTTTTCCTGCTTAGCAGCTCTGCCATTTTTCGGAAAACTCATCCAAACCTATCTGACGGCCTATTACGCCAGGGAGTGGGGGAGTTTAATTGGGCAAGGCTTGGACCTGCCGCAGATTGTGGGCTTGATGCAGGAGCAGCAATCGCAGCTCTTTCAGGAGATTGGACAGGACCTGGAGCAATCGCTTTCCAATGGTCAGAGCTTTCACGAACACATCAAGACTTACGTCTTTTTTAAGCGAGAGCTGAGTTTGATTGTCGAGTATGGTCAGGTCAAGTCCAAGTTGGGGAGCGAGTTGACAGTTTATGCAGCCGAGTGTTGGGAGGATTTTTTCTCTCGGGTCAATAGAGCCATGCAGCTGATTCAACCGCTGGTCTTTCTCTTTGTGGCCTTAATGGTCGTTCTTATCTACGCAGCCATGTTGCTGCCGATTTATCAAAATATGGAGTTATAAAATGAAAAAATTAATTGAAATGAAGGTAAAAGCTTTCACACTGGTGGAAATGTTGGTCGTTTTGGGGATTATTAGCCTGCTCTTGCTCCTCTTTGTACCCAATTTGAGTAAGCAAAAGGATGCTGTCCAGAAGAAAGGGGATGCGGCTGTTGTCAAAGTAGTGGAAAGCCAGATGGAGCTTTATGAACTGGAACATGACAAGGAAGCAACAGTGGCAGACCTGCAGGCAGCAGATTATATCACTAAAGAACAAGCACAATCCTACAATGAATACAAGGCTCTTAAAGCAAACCAATAAGGCTTTCACCCTCTTTGAAAGCCTGCTGACCTTGTTTGTTGTCAGTTTCTTAGCTGTTTCCTTGTCAGGAACGGTGCAGACAGCCTTTCGGTCTGTTCAGGAAGAGATTTTTCTCTGGGAATTTGAAGCTATCTATAAAGACAGTCAGAAATTGGCAGCCAGTTCCCATCAAAAAGTGAACTTTGCTATTGGCGGACAGGAAGTGACCAATGGTCATCAAACTGTACAGGTACCCAGAAATGTAGAAGTATTGGAAGAAAAGACCATCACATTTGAAGAAAATGGTGGAAATTCTTCTCTGACCAAGATTCGTTTTCGGCTTAGTCGAAAGACGGTCACGTATCAATTATATATAGGGAGTGGTCGTTATAAGAAAACAGAAGAATAAGGCTTATATTTTGCTAGAAAGTCTGGTTGCCCTTGCGACCCTGGTGACTATTTGCAGCTTGATTTTGTCAGCTGTGGATGCAGGTCGCAGGCGACAGGCTTGGGAATTGGAACAACAGGAAGTTCTCAATCTAGCACAGATGGCTGTTCAGACCGAGCAAGATAACCTAGCCTTAAACGGTGTTACAGTTCAGGTTCAACGAACAGCGGATAAGATGACTGTTTTCCACGAGGGAAAGGAGGTTCTGTCGGTTGTTAAAAAGTAAAATTCCTGCTTTTACTCTCTTGGAATGCTTGGTAGCCTTAGTCATCCTTTCAGGTAGTCTCTTAGTTTTCGAGGGTTTGTCCAAATTGCTGGTTCAAGAGGTGCATTATCAAAATCAAACTATTCAAAAGGAATGGTTGGTCTTCTCTAGTCAATTGCGGTCGGAGTGGGACCAGGCTGACTTGGTCAAGGTTGAAAATGGCAAGGTCTATGTTGATAAGGGAGGTCAGGCTTTGGCCTTTGGCAAGTCACGGTCGGATGATTTTCGGAAAACAAATGACAGGGGACAGGGCTATCAGCCCATGCTCTATCAGGTGGACAGCGCAGCTATTTCCCAAGAAAACCAGCTGGTGCGCATCGACTTTAGCTTTAAAAATGGGGAGGAGCGGACCTTTATCTATGCTTTTAAAGAAAAAAGTTAAGGCTGGCATCCTGTTCTATGCCCTCTTGATGCTGGCTGTTTTTAGTCTCTTGCTTCAGTTTTATCTTCATCGCCAAGAAGCCGAAAGTCGTTTGGTACAGGTGGCAAGACAAGAAGCGACGGCCTACATCATGGCCCAGATGGTCTTGGACCAGGTTGAAGAGGACTTGCAGAAGCGTCAAGTAGTTGATGAAAAGGTGGCTAGCCAAACAGAGGATAAGAAAGAGGATAAAATAGTCACTAGTGAGACTGTTGTTGAGAAGGAAGTAAAGGAGGAACAACCAACTAGAGAGAGTCAAGAAAATGCTGAAAAAACGGATCAAACGAGTTCTAAGAAAAAGGAGGAAAGTGCACCAATAGTGACCGAGGGAAGCGTCTTGTTTCGGGAGGGTCAGGCCAGCTATCATATTAAAAATAGAACTGTATCGGTTAACGTGAATCTAAGAAATGGAGGGGAGTATCACTATCAATTTCCGGTTAAAATATAGTCATTTAGTTTATCTTTGATTACTTCGACGAGCGAGGAAACGTCGTTTCCTTATTTCCAACTTCAAACACTCCACAGGAGTGATTTGAACTCGCTTTGCCGTACTCCAGTACAGCCTGCAGCTCGTTGCCTTGTACTAAAAGCAAACTAAACGACTATAGTACCCGAAGGGAGTGGCTAGCCGCTCCCTTTTTGGTGCAAAGTTGGTGAATTTTTGATAAGATAGGTGTATGAACTTTGAAAAAATCGAACAGGCTTACGACCTGCTATTAGAAAACGTACAGACTATCCAAAACCAGCTAGGCACCAATATTTATGATGCCATGATTGAGCAAAATGCTGCTTACGTAGCTGGTCAGCATGAAACAGATTTGATTGTCCACAATAACCAAGCCTTAAAAGACTTGAACTTGACCAAGGAAGAATGGCGCCGTGCTTTCCAATTCCTGCTCATCAAGGCCAATCAGACAGAGCCTATGCAGTATAATCACCAGTTTACGCCAGACTCTATCGGCTTTATCCTCTCTTTCCTAGTAGATCAACTGGTATCTACTTCCAAGGTGACGGTTCTGGAAATTGGTTCGGGGACAGGCAATCTAGCTCAGACTATTCTCAACGCCAGCCAGAAAGAATTGGACTACTTGGGGATTGAAGTGGATGACCTCTTGATTGATTTGTCGGCAAGTATGGCAGATGTTATGCAGGCAGAGATTTCTTTTGCTCAGGGCGATGCGGTACGTCCGCAGATTTTGAAGGAAAGTCAAGTAATTTTGGGAGATTTGCCTATTGGCTACTATCCAGATGACCAGATTGCTAGCCGTTATCAGGTTGCCAGTCCAACTGAACATACCTATGCCCATCATTTACTCATGGAACAGTCCCTCAAGTATCTGGAAAAAGATGGCTTTGCTATTCTCTTGGCTCCAAATGATCTCTTGACTAGTCCGCAGAGCGATTTGTTGAAAGGTTGGTTACAGGAAGAGGCCAATATCGTTGCCATGATTGCCCTGCCACCAAGTCTCTTTGGAAAAGCTGCTATGGCCAAATCTATTTTTGTCTTGCAAAAGAAAGCAGCTAGACCTCTAGCGCCATTTGTCTATCCTTTACAGAGCTTGCAAGAACCAGAAGCTATTCAGAAGTTCATGGTCAATTTCAAAAATTGGAAGCAAGAAAATGCAATTTAAGTAAAAATCTGTTATACTAATTAGGAAAACGCTTTAAAAAGGGGAACACTATGTCAAAAACAATTGCGATTAACGCAGGTAGCTCAAGTTTAAAATGGCAATTATATCAAATGCCAGAAGAAACTGTCTTAGCAAAAGGGATTGTTGAGCGTATCGGTTTGAATGATTCCATCTCAACAGTTAAGTATGATGGGAAGAAAGAAAGTGAAGTTTTAGATATTCCTAATCATACGGTTGCGGTTAAGATTCTCCTAGAAGACTTGCTTAAACACAACATCATCGCTGCTTACGAGGAAATTACTGGTATCGGACACCGTGTTGTTGCAGGTGGAGAGATTTTCAAAGAATCAGCTGTTATTGGACCAAAAGAGATT
The DNA here is from genome assembly GCF_044427225.1 of Streptococcus sp. 2022WUSS037. Taxonomy (NCBI): domain Bacteria; kingdom Bacillati; phylum Bacillota; class Bacilli; order Lactobacillales; family Streptococcaceae; genus Streptococcus; species Streptococcus sp. 2022WUSS037. Next base: position 19,000 of record NZ_JAOTGJ010000020.1, read on the forward strand.
GAGCAAATTGAAGAACTAAGTGCTTTGGCACCGCTTCATAACCCTGCTCACGTAGCAGCAATGCGTGCATTTGAGGAAGTACTACCAGAAGTTTTGAATGTAGCTGTTTTTGATACAGCCTTTCACACTACGATGCCAAAGCATGCCTATCTTTATCCGATTCCACAAAAGTACTATACCGACCACAAGGTTCGTAAGTATGGAGCTCACGGAACTAGCCACTATTATGTAGCGCATGAGGCAGCAAAAGTATTGGGACGTCCGATTGAGGAATTAAAATTGATTACGGCTCACATCGGAAATGGTGTATCTATTACTGCCAACTACCACGGTCAATCAGTTGACACTTCTATGGGCTTCACTCCTCTAGCTGGTCCAATGATGGGTACTCGTTCGGGAGATATTGATCCAGCGATTATTCCTTACTTGATTGCAAATGTTGATGAGTTGAAGGATGCTGCGGATGTTGTGAACATGCTGAATAAACAATCAGGTTTGCTTGGTGTATCGGGTTATTCAAGTGATATGCGTGACATTGAATCAGGTTTGGAAGCTAAGAACCCAGATGCTGTTTTGGCTTATAACATTTTTATCGACCGTATCAAGAAATTCATTGGTCAATACTTTGCGGTTCTGAATGGTGCGGATGCTATTGTCTTCACGGCAGGTATGGGTGAAAATGCACCGCTTATGCGAAATGATGTCATTGCAGGTTTGTCTTGGTTTGGTATTGAGTTGGACCCAGCAAAAAATGTATTTGGCAACTATGGTGACATTTCAACGCCAGAATCAAAAGTTCGTGTCTTGGTTATTCCAACGGATGAAGAATTGGTCATTGCGCGTGAAGTTGAACGTTTGAAATAAGAAAAACTAACAGGCAGTCGGAGACTGCCTGTTTCTCTTATAGTTTATATCTTTAGAAAGGTATAGTTTTTAGCAAGTGGTCAAAATATATAGTGTGTGATACAATAGACTGGCAAAGAAATTTGCACAGAGTAGATGGTTTGCGTCAAGTGTATGTGGATGGGATGTTGCCACATAACGAAGCTTATCGTCATTTAGTTTTTCTTTTATTACTTCGTTAACTCGCCTTGCCTAACTCCAGTTATGCCTGCGGCTCGTTGCCTAGTACTAAAAGTAAACTAAAAGACTATATCTTTGCTTGTATCTGGTGTCTCCTAGAGTAGGAGCATTGGGGTCTGGCTGAGACTAGCGCGGTAAACCATTGCATCCGCTGTCGAATACACACGACAGTTCCATTTTTTGAAAAAGGAGCATTTTTTATGGAAAAGAAGATTCCAAAACTAACGGTGCAGTTGTTGACTGCTATTGCTATGACTTTGGCCTTGGTTATGGTTGTGGAGAACTATTTCTCCATTCGGATTTCAGAAACCTTGCAGGTCCAGTTTACATTTATTCCCAATACTATTTTGGGAGCTATTGCTGGTCCGATTTGGGCAGCTATTTTTGCGGCTATTTCAGACCCAGTCTTTGTCTTGTTTAGCGGGCAAACTGTCCTCTTCACTTGGATTTTGATTGAGGCGGTATCTGCTTTTATCTACGGCTGGTTCTTTTATCAGAAGCCGCTGAATATTAAAAACAAAGCTGATTGGCTCTATGTGGCTGGTGTAGTTGTCTTGATTCAGGTTGTGATTTCCTTTATCATGACACCGATTGCCCTCCATTTCCATTTTGGAACACCTTGGATTGTCTTGTATAGCAGTCGTTTCATAAAAGCTATTTTTGAAATTCCATTACGCATTGTCGTGACCATGCTTGTCTTGCCAAGTTTACAAAAAATACCTGAATTGGCCAAGTTAATGGGTATTAAATAAAACAGTATCTAGCAACAGGTCATCCCCCTGTTGCTGCTTTTGTAGAGAGGGAATCATGAATTATCAAGAAACTCGTCAGTGGTTATCGAATCGCCCTGCATCAGATTTAGAAAACGGGGTTGCACGTGTCAACTGGCTCTTGGAGCGCTTGGACAATCCCCAGCTTCAAGTGCCGACTATTCACTTCGTAGGTACAAATGGCAAGGGTTCGACCCTCAACGCCTTACAGTCTATCTTACGGTCTTCGGATTACACCGTCGGTCGCTTTACATCGCCGTCTATCATTGATTTTCGAGAGCAGATTGTCTTTGAGCAAGAGATGATTTCAAAGGAAGATTTTGCGAGGATTGTGACAGACTTGCAACCCTTGATTGAGGACTTGGATCAGACGGCAGGGCTGGATGCTATCTCGGAATTTGAGATTGTAGTAGTGGCTATGTTTGTCTACTTTGCCCACTACCAGCGTCCCGACATTCTCTTGGTGGAGGCGGGCATGGGCGGTTTGCAGGATGCGACCAATGTCCTTAATCCTCTAGCAGTAGTTTGCCCTTCTATCGGCTTGGACCATCAGGTTTTTTTGGGAGAGACCCACGCCGCCATAGCCCGTCACAAGGTTGCTGTCTTGCGTGAGCGGGTTCCCCTCCTCTATGCGACCGACCAGCCAGAAGTGGTGGCAGTATTTGAGGAGCAGGCCCGTCAGCTTCAGAGTCCGACCTATGCGGTAGGGCGGGAGATTCTTTTGGGAAATAGCAGAGCAGGCTTTGCGGTTTCAAGCCCTTTCGGCCGTGTAGAGGATTTAAGGCTACAGATGCAGGGTCATCACCAAGAGGTCAACGCAGCCTTGGCAGTGACAACAGCTCAGCTCATCAGACCTGATTTTCCAAAGATTACCAAAGAAACCATTAGCCAGGGCTTGTCCCAAGCCATCTGGCCGGGCCGCTTAGAATTGATCAAGCCTACGCTCATGATTGACGGAGCCCACAATAATGAAAGTATCACCGTCCTGACACAACTCTTGGAAGAAAAATATGCGGACAGAGATATTGAAATCCTCTTTGCAGCCATCAATACTAAGCCAGTGGACCAGATGTTGTCCCAGCTTAGCCAATTTGGACCTGTTAGCGTGACAATCTTTGACGATTTCAGAGCGGTGCAGCTAGAAGATTATCCGTCAGGTTACGGACGGGTGCAGACCTATCAAGAGTGGTTGGAGCGGGTGGACTTGGATAATCCCAAAAAACTCTACCTGATTACAGGCTCACTTTACTTTATTACCTATGTGAGGAAGTACATTTTAGAAGAGTTTATATAGAAAAAAAGCTTTGCCGGGCATTCTACCTAGCAAAGTCTTTTGTTTTAATAGTTTTTAATCAAATCAACCGTTGAGCGGTCTAGCTTTTTAACGATGGCTTGCAAGAAGGCTTGGGCCTCTAAGAAGTCATCCATGCTGTAGAGAGTTTGATGGGAATGGATATAGCGAGCGCAGACACCGATAGTTGTTGATGGAACACCATGATTTTTCAAGTGGGCTGCACCAGCATCTGTTCCACCTTTACCGCAGTAGTATTGGAATTTGACACCTGCTTCTTCGGCAGTTGAGAGGAGGAAGTCTTTCATGTTTTTTAACATGATATGACCTGGATCGTAGAAACGAAGCAGGGTTCCGTCACCAATTTTTCCTTGGTCACCATAAATATCTCCAGCTGGCGAGCAATCAACAGCAAGGAAAATATCTGGATCGAACTTGGTTGTAGAAGCATGAGCTCCACGAAGGCCAACCTCTTCTTGTACATTTGCCCCAGCAATCAACTGATTTGGAAAAGATTGACCGGATAGGCTTTCCAGCAATTCCGTCACCATCAGAACACCGAAGCGGTTGTCCCAAGCCTTAGAAATGACATTTTTTCCGTTGGCTGTTAGAATGGTTTCATTTTTGGGAACCAGGACATCCCCCGGACGAACGCCGAACGCCCAAGCTTCGTCATAATTGGCAAAACCAGCATCGAAAATAATATCAGCAATGGCTGGCATGCCAGGAGCATTAGCCCCACGAGAAAGATGGGGAGGCACTGAACCTGAAATGGCAGGAATGGTTCGACCGTCCTGTAGTTGAAGCGTGAAGGCTTGACTGGATACGACCAGAGGATTCCAGCCTCCCAGCTCGACAACACGGAAAGTACCGTCTGGCTTGATTTGGCTAATCATAAAGCCGACTTCATCCATATGAGCGGCTACTAGGATACGAGGTGCGTTTTCAACAGCTGTATCTCTGATACCAAAAATTCCACCTAGCCCATCTGTTTCAATGCGGTCCACATGCGGTGTGATTTTCTGGCGGATGTGATTGCGAACCTGTCCTTCAAATCCTGGTAAACTTTGTAATTCTGTAACTTCTTTAATTTTTTCAAAAAGAGTCATTCTTCTTCCTCCATGATATGATTACTACTATTTTATCACGAAGAGCTAGACTTGTCTTGAAAATACGCCAAAAGGCTCATTTCAGCTGTCACAAGTCCAATGGCATTTTTGGGAAAATTCCGAGGAAATATGATAAAATAGTCAACATGAAAAAGAAAAAGACAGCCTTGCTAGCAGGCTTATTGGGGGCAGGTGTGCTCACCGCTAGTGCTCAATTTTACCGTAAAATCCAAGAAGACCGTAAAAAAGCACAGGCCTTGCAGGAGGTGCGTGACTTTTTCGCTGATTTAGGAGAGATTGCCACGGTCTATGTGGATGAAACAGCCTCAAATCAAGACACTCTTATCGGAGGGGTTGTGATGGAGGCAGGACAGGTATTTCTATTTGAAAATACCAAAGGTTCTATTCAATACAGGGAGGAAGAAAGATGATTTTTCCAACAAATCTTGAAGAAGTAGCTGCCTTGATTGAAGATGGCAAGCCAACTGTTTTCCTATTTGTGACGACTTGGTGTGGAGATTGCTACTATATCAAACCGCATTTGCCAGCTATCGAAGAGGCTTTTCCAGATTTCCGTTTTGTGCAACTGGATCGAGATGATTTTATGCCTTTGGCGCAGGAATGGGCTATTTTAGGTATTCCAAGTCTGGTTGTTTTGGAAAATGGTCAGGAAATCGGTCGTTTTGTCGATAAGAATCGCAAGACCAAGGAAGAAATCATGAACTTCTTATCTGGACTGGGTAGATAGATTAGCAGAGAAGCTCTGCCATTTCCCAAAAGAAAGGAAAAAACATGAAGAAATCACTAGGAAAAATCCTTCTAGCACCTGTGGTGCTGGGATTGAGTTTAAGTTTGGCATCGCTGGCACAAGCGGAAATTCAGACAGATGTTATCAATGAAAAATGGGGCAAGCCGACACTGGTCTACGGTGGTGGTTTGTCAGATGCCCAGGCGACAGAGGTCAATAGTTTGTTTGGGATTTCGGATGTCAATAAGGTTAGCCGCCAGATTGTGTTGGGGACGGATATGGATCAATACTTAGGTACATCTGGTACAGATACAGCCTCTCTTTATTCATCTGTATTGGTGCAAAAACAGGATGCAGGTAAAGGGGTTGTGGTGGATATTAAGACACCAGAGAATATCACTTTGATTACCAAGACCCAATATGCCAATGCAGCTATCACAGCTGGTGTGTCAGATGTCTTGATTGATGTGGCAGCGCCGATTAAAGTGACAGGGGAGTCTGCTCTGACAGGTGTTTACAAGGCTCTAGCGGCCAATGGTGAAACAGTTGACCCGACTCGGACAGAGGTAGCCCAACAAGAATTAACGACTGTTAACGAAGTGGCAACAGCCCATACAGGTGACTCCAACTTTGATAGTTCAGCCTTGGATAAGGCGGTAGCGGAAATCAAGACTGCTCTTGCCGACTACAAACAGTCCAACGGTCAGGTAGCTTCCGAGTCAGACATCAATACTATTATTAACGATGTCTTGGCCAATAACGGTTTGGAAAATGTCATCACAGCAGATGAAGTTTCGAAATTGGTTGCCTTTGCCAAAGCCTATCAGGAAACCTCTGCCATTGATTCGGCTGAGGTAGCTGCCCAGCTCAACCAGTTCAAGCAACAGGCAGAGCAACAAATTTCAGAAGCCTATAAGAATCTACAAGATTCAGGGATTCTAGAAAAAATCGGTGCCTTTTTTGAAAATCTATGGAAAGGATTGACCGGTCTATTTGCATAAAGGAGAAATGAAAAAGAAATGATTTTTACATATAATAAGGAACACGTTGGCGATGTTCTGATGGTGATTGTGGCTGAGGACAAGGGGCAAGCTGTCCAGTTTGAACGCAAGGGTCAGGTGGCGCGTGTTTTCCTAGAGGAAACAGGAAAAACAGTAGCTTGGAATATTTTTGAAGCATCAAGTTTAGTTGAGATTGCCGGAAATGGTCAGGTTTTCCTGACAGACGAACAAGTTGCGACCTTGAATGCAGAGTTGGCAAAAGAAGGTTTTGTAGAAACCTTGGTCAATGATGCGACACCAAAGTTCGTAGTCGGTCAGATTGTGGAATTGGTTCCCCATCCAGACAGCGACCACCTCAATATCTGTCAGGTCAATGTCGGTGACAAAACAGTGCAAATCGTAGCAGGTGCCCCAAATGCTGCCCAAGGCTTGAAAACCATTGTGGCTCTTCCGGGGGCAATGATGCCGAGCGGTAGCCTGATTTTCCCAGGGAAATTGCGTGGTGAAGATAGCTTTGGTATGATGTGTAGTCCACGTGAATTGGCTCTGCCAAACGCACCACAAGTCCGTGGAATTATCGAATTGGACGACTCCGCAGTGGTCGGAGAAGCTTTTAATCCAGCTAAACACTGGAAGGGATAGAAAAAGAAGAATTGGTCAGATGGCCAATTCTTTTATGCTGTTTCAATTCTATTTTCAATAGCCTGTCCGATTTCTTCAGTTAATACCTGATGTGAATTGAGTTGGAAGTAGAGACTGGACAGGAAATGCTGGAGGTTGAGCCACCGGAAGTAGTCCAGAGGTTCTTGGTTGGGAAAGTCTAGTTCGTTCACCCATTCTGTCAGCTCTTGGCTAGTTACTTTCTCATTCAGCAAAAGGTAGACAGGAATCTGTGCCAGACGGATTTCTTCACCAGCGGAGAAAACTTGCTTTTGTTTCTTTAGACAAGTGACAATAGCCTGCCAGACTTTTTTACTATTTTCAGCGGGAAATTGCTCATGACAGCTTGCTGCCAGAAGAAAATCTGCTCCGTGGGCAGCGGTATGAATCCAGCCGAGTTTTTCATCAAAGCCAGACCAGTCATTTTCAATCGTCAAATAATCCAAGGTCTGTTGAAAAAGTAGCTCGCGGTCCTCGTCATTTAAAAATGCATGATAAATAGATTCAGAATCATTATCGACAGACAGCAAAAGGCAGCAAAGTAAGCAAGTAAAACTTCGCTTTAGTGTGGAGCATTCTAGGGAAAATGGCTTGGTGTCCTGTGAACCTTGAAGTAATTCCTGTGCTTGTTCTCTTGTAATCAAACCATCTAGAAAGATGTGGCAAAAACTAGCATAAACCAGTTCGTCGCGTATAGTAGGGTCTGGATGACCGATGTTTTCCAGCAACCAAGCCAGTTCATCATTGGTATATGGTTTAGAGGTTTGCAATTTTTCTATTAGTTCTTCCATGATTTTCTTTCTTTTTATGAACTTTCTACGAATAAATAAGTAGGAGGATATAAAATGTATAATAAAGTTATTCTGATCGGTCGCTTGACGGCCCAACCTGAACTCACTCAAACCCCTAACGGTAAAAAATTGACTCGTGTAACCGTCGCAGTCAACCGCCGTTTCAAGACAGAAAATGGTGAACGTGAAGCGGATTTTCTCAATGTTATTTTCTGGGGAAAACTGGCGGAAACACTTGTTTCCTATGGTAGCAAGGGCAGTCTGATTTCTGTTGATGGCGAATTGCGAACCCGTAAATACGAAAAAGATGGCAGCAATCACTATGTGACGGAAATCTTGGGCAATACCTTCCAGTTGCTAGAAAGCCGTGCCCAACGTGCTATACGAGAAAACAATACTGGCGATGACCTAGCTGATTTGGTCTTGGAAGAGGAGGAATTGCCGTTTTAATATCGGTCCCAAGACCGATGAAGAATGTTGAAAAGTAGGCTATACTATAGTCAATCCTAAATATTTTTCATATCTCCTTAAAAAACACCGACGAAAGTTGGTGTTTTTTGCTGTTCATTTTCTGTATTTCCACCATTCTACTAGCATAACAATCAGTGACAATAGTATAACGCCATAAAAGAAAAAGATGATGTAGTGAGGGTGACTAAAGAAAAATATCCATACTAGCCAGAGCAGATAGGCGAATATCATCTTCCCCCAAAAGCCTAATTTACGTTTTAAAAACCATTCGGCAAAACTTTCGTGGGATGAAAATCGGCTTTCAAGGTAATCTGTTTTTAAATCTCTAAAAAATTTCATGAATACCCCCTAACTTGTTAAAAATAGTATAACATAGTTTACCAACAATGAATAGGTAAATTCTGTCTCATACTTAAGAAGGATTTTCACGAAAAAGGAATAGAATTTTCTTGACTATTTTTGACCAAGTGATACAATAGGAAATGTGAGTTAGCACTCGCATGTAGAGAGTGCTAAAAAGACCAGGAGGTAATAGAATGTTAAAACCATTGGGCGATCGTATCGTCGTAAAAATTGAAGAAAAAGAACAAACAGTTGGTGGCTTTGTCCTTGCAGGTGCAAGCCAAGAAAAGACAAAAGAAGCAAGTGTCCTAGCGATTGGACAAGGAATTCGTACCTTGAACGGTGACTTGGTTGCCCCAGCGGTAGCGGTTGGAGATACTGTTTTGATTGATGCTCACGCAGGATTGGAAGTTAAAGATGGGGACCAAACCGTTCACATCATCCGTGAAGCAGACATTTTGGCAATTGTAGAATAGAGGTAGAAAAATGGCAAAAGAAATTAAATTTGCAGCAGATGCACGTGAAAGCATGGTCCGTGGTGTCGATATTTTGGCTGATACGGTCAAAGTAACCTTGGGTCCAAAAGGTCGTAATGTTGTCTTGGAAAAAGCTTACGGTTCACCACTCATTACAAATGACGGTGTGACCATTGCTAAAGAAATCGAGTTGGAAGACCATTTTGAAAATATGGGTGCTAAGTTGGTATCCGAAGTGGCTTCAAAAACAAATGACATCGCAGGTGACGGTACAACAACTGCAACTGTTTTGACTCAGGCTATTGTTCGCGAAGGTTTGAAAAACGTAACTGCCGGTGCCAACCCAATCGGAATCCGTCGTGGGATTGAAGCAGCAGTTGCAACTGCGGTTGAAGCCTTGAAAGCACAAGCAAGTCCTGTATCAAATAAAGCTGAGATTGCTCAAGTCGCAGCCGTATCTTCCCGTTCTGAAAAAGTTGGTGAGTACATTTCAGAAGCTATGGAGCGCGTGGGAACAGACGGTGTTATCACCATTGAGGAATCTCGCGGTATGGAGACAGAATTGGATGTGGTTGAAGGTATGCAGTTCGACCGTGGTTATCTGTCACAATACATGGTAACAGATAATGAAAAGATGGTGGCTGAGCTTGAAAATCCATTCATCTTGATTACCGATAAGAAAATTTCTCATATTCAGGATATTTTGCCGCTTTTGGAAAGCATTCTCCAGACTAGTCGTCCGCTCTTGATTATTGCTGACGATGTGGATGGCGAAGCTCTTCCTACTCTTGTTCTCAACAAGATTCGTGGTACCTTCAACGTTGTTGCAGTCAAAGCTCCAGGCTTTGGTGACCGTCGCAAAGCTATGTTGGAAGACATCGCTATCTTGACAGGCGGTACAGTGATTACAGAAGACCTTGGTTTGGACTTGAAAGATGCGACCATTGAAGCACTTGGTCAGGCTGCTAAAGTTGTGGTCGACAAAGATGGTACAACCATTGTTGAAGGTGCTGGAAATCCAGAAGCCATTGCCAACCGTGTCGCTGTTATCAAGTCACAGATTGAAGTGACGACTTCTGAATTTGACCGTGAGAAATTGCAAGAGCGTTTGGCTAAATTGTCAGGCGGTGTTGCAGTTATCAAAGTCGGTGCCGCTACTGAGACTGAGTTGAAAGAAATGAAACTCCGTATCGAAGATGCCCTCAACGCAACACGTGCCGCAGTTGAAGAAGGAATCGTTGCCGGTGGTGGTACAGCCCTTGTCAATGTGATTGATAGTGTAGCAAAATTGGAATTGACAGGCGACGATGAGACAGGACGCAATATTGTCCTTCGTGCCTTGGAAGAACCAGTTCGTCAGATTGCCTATAACGCAGGTTATGAGGGTTCAGTTATCATTGATAAACTGAAGAATTCAGAACTAGGCACTGGCTTTAACGCAGCGACAGGCGAGTGGGTCAACATGATGGATGCAGGTATCATTGACCCTGTTAAAGTAACACGTTCAGCTCTTCAAAATGCGGCTTCTGTAGCTAGCTTGATTTTGACAACTGAAGCAGTCGTTGCCAATAAACCAGAACCAGCCGCTCCAGCTATGCCACAAGGTATGGATGGAATGGGTATGGGTTACTAAGAAATAGCAAAATGACACAGCTGATTGGCTGTGTTTTTTTCTTGAAAATTTCAAACATATCTATTTGACAATGGGTTTGGGATGTGGTACTATATTAGACGGTACTTTTTACTTTTGGTCTCTCAAAAGTGTACAGGGACGTGCTGACAAATGTTGCAAAAGTACACACAGATAGGGGTTGTCACCAATGCCCTATCACCAAAAATAAAAAAATATATACAGGAGAATGTAGATGCCTACAATTAACCAGTTGGTACGTAAACCACGTAAGTCTAAAGTAGAAAAATCTAAATCACCAGCTTTGAACGTTGGTTACAACAGCCGTAAAAAAGTTCAAACAAACGTTTCATCACCACAAAAACGCGGTGTTGCAACTCGTGTCGGAACAATGACACCTAAAAAACCTAACTCAGCCCTTCGTAAATTTGCTCGTGTACGTTTGAGCAACCTTATCGAAGTTACTGCTTACATCCCAGGTATCGGTCACAACTTGCAAGAACACAGTGTGGTTCTTCTTCGTGGTGGACGTGTAAAAGACCTTCCAGGGGTACGTTACCATATCGTTCGTGGTGCACTTGATACTGCAGGTGTTAACGATCGTAAGCAAGGCCGTTCTAAATACGGTACTAAACGTCCAAAAGGCTAAGAAAGGGGAAATATAAATGAGTCGTAAAAATCAAGCGCCTAAGCGCGAAGTATTGCCAGATCCATTGTATAACTCAAAATTGGTAACTCGTTTGATTAACCGTGTTATGTTGGACGGTAAACGTGGTACTGCTGCATCAATCGTTTACGGTGCTTTTGATCAAATCAAAGAAGCAACTGGTAACGATGCACTTGAAGTATTTGAAACAGCAATGGAAAACATCATGCCTGTACTTGAAGTACGTGCACGTCGTGTCGGTGGTTCTAACTACCAAGTCCCAGTTGAAGTTCGTCCAGAGCGTCGTACAACACTTGGTCTTCGTTGGTTGGTAACAATCGCTCGTAACCGTGGTGAGCACACTATGATTGATCGCCTTGCGAAAGAAATCATGGATGCAGCAAACAACACAGGTGCAGCTGTTAAGAAACGTGAAGACACCCACAAAATGGCAGAAGCAAACCGCGCATTCGCACACTTCCGCTGGTAAAATTAAGATACAGAGAACGTGCCTGCCGACGAAAAATAGGAAATCGAAGCAGAATGCTTTTGCATTCAATGAGATTTATCTTTTTTCGTTGCCAGCAGGCCGTTCGAGTTCAGTTCTGCGTTTAACATAAACTGTCAGTTGAACTCAATTAGTTGAATGAACTTCGTTCAACCATCACAAACCGGATTGAGGCTTGTCTCAACCACTTCAACCATTAGTAAGAAATCAAGCGGGTGGGACTTGCCCACTCGCTTTTCTTAAAATATGGTATAATTAAAATATAAAACTAAAAATATAGGAGAACAAACCTCATGGCACGCGAATTTTCATTAGAAAAAACTCGTAATATCGGTATCATGGCGCACGTTGACGCGGGTAAAACAACGACAACTGAGCGTATTCTTTACTACACTGGTAAAATCCACAAAATCGGTGAAACTCACGAAGGTGCATCACAAATGGACTGGATGGAGCAAGAGCAAGAGCGTGGTATCACAATCACATCTGCTGCAACAACAGCTCAATGGAACAACCACCGTGTAAACATCATCGACACACCAGGACACGTGGACTTCACAATCGAAGTACAACGTTCACTTCGCGTTCTTGATGGTGCGGTAACTGTTCTTGACTCACAATCAGGTGTTGAGCCACAAACTGAAACAGTATGGCGTCAAGCAACTGAATACGGTGTTCCACGTATCGTATTCGCCAACAAAATGGATAAAATCGGTGCTGACTTCCTTTACTCAGTAAGCACACTTCATGAGCGTCTTCAAGCAAATGCTCACCCAATCCAATTGCCAATCGGTTCTGAAGATGAGTTCCGTGGAATCATCGACTTGATCAAGATGAAAGCTGAAATCTATACTAACGACCTTGGTACAGATATTCTTGAAGAAGATATTCCAGCTGAATACCTTGACCAAGCTCAAGAATACCGTGAAAAATTGGTTGAAGCAGTTGCTGAAACTGACGAAGAATTGATGATGAAATACCTTGAAGGTGAAGAAATCACAAACGAAGAATTGAAAGCTGCTATCCGTAAAGCAACTATCAACGTTGAATTCTTCCCAGTATTGTGTGGTTCTGCCTTCAAGAACAAAGGTGTTCAATTGATGCTTGATGCGGTTATCGACTACCTTCCAAGCCCAATTGATATCCCAGCTATCAAAGGTATCAACCCAGATACAGATGCTGAAGAAGAACGTCATGCTTCTGATGAAGAGCCATTTGCAGCTCTTGCCTTCAAGATCATGACTGACCCATTCGTAGGTCGTTTGACATTCTTCCGTGTTTACTCAGGTGTCCTTAACAGCGGTTCATACGTAATGAACACTTCTAAAGGTAAACGTGAACGTATCGGACGTATCCTTCAAATGCACGCAAACAGCCGTCAAGAAATTGAAACTGTTTACGCAGGTGATATCGCCGCTGCGGTTGGTTTGAAAGATACAACAACTGGTGACTCATTGACAGATGAAAAAGCAAAAATCATCCTTGAGTCAATCCACGTTCCAGAACCAGTTATCCAATTGATGGTTGAGCCTAAGTCTAAAGCTGACCAAGACAAGATGGGTATTGCCCTTTCTAAATTGGCTGAAGAAGATCCAACATTCCGCGTTGAAACAAACGTTGAAACTGGTGAAACAGTTATCTCTGGTATGGGTGAGTTGCACTTGGATGTCCTTGTTGACCGTATGCGTCGTGAATTCAAGGTTGAAGCAAACGTAGGTGCTCCTCAAGTATCATACCGTGAAACATTCCGCGCTCCTACACAAGCTCGTGGTTTCTTCAAACGCCAGTCTGGTGGTAAAGGTCAGTTTGGTGACGTTTGGATCGAATTCACACCAAACGAAGAAGGTAAAGGTTTCGAGTTCGAGAACGCTATCGTCGGTGGTGTGGTTCCACGTGAATTCATCCCAGCGGTTGAAAAAGGTCTCGTAGAATCTATGGCTAACGGTGTTCTTGCTGGTTACCCAATCGTTGACGTTAAAGCTAAGCTTTACGATGGTTCATACCACGATGTCGACTCATCTGAAACAGCCTTCAAAGTGGCAGCATCTCTTGCCCTTAAAGAAGCAGCGAAAACAGCTCAACCAACTATCCTTGAGCCAATGATGCTTGTAACCATCACTGCACCAGAAGATAACCTTGGTGACGTTATGGGTCACGTGACAGCACGTCGTGGTCGCGTTGACGGTATGGAAGCTCGTGGTAACACACAAATCGTTCGTGCGTATGTGCCACTTGCTGAAATGTTCGGTTACGCAACTGTACTTCGTTCAGCAACACAAGGTCGCGGTACCTTCATGATGGTATTTGACCACTACGAAGATGTACCAAAATCTGTACAAGATGAAATCATTAAGAAAAATGGTGGCAATGCATAATTGCTAACCCAGGCAGCTTCGGCTGCCTTTTTCTATGTAAGTTCCTGCATTAAAGTATGCAAACTCTTGCAATTTTCGGTAAATAGTTATATAATAAAAACGTTGAAAAGATGCTTGTAGGCTTACAAGTTAATATTTTCACAAAAGGATTAAAAGGCTTGCCTTTTAAAATAAAGAACTCGATTTTCATAAGGAGGAAATCATTCATGGTAGTTAAAGTTGGTATTAACGGTTTCGGACGTATCGGTCGTCTTGCTTTCCGTCGTATCCAAAACGTAGAAGGTGTTGAAGTTACTCGTATCAACGACCTTACAGATCCAGCAATGCTTGCACACTTGTTGAAATATGACACAACTCAAGGTCGTTTCGACGGTACTGTTGAAGTTAAAGATGGTGGTTTTGAAGTTAACGGTAAATTCGTTAAAGTTTCTGCTGAGCGTGAGCCAGGAAACATTGACTGGGCTACTGACGGTGTAGATATCGTTTTGGAAGCAACAGGTTTCTTTGCTTCTAAAGAAAAAGCTGAGCAACACATCCACGCTAACGGTGCTAAAAAAGTTGTTATCACTGCTCCTGGTGGTAACGATGTTAAGACTGTTGTATTTAACACTAACCACGACATCCTTGATGGTACTGAAACAGTTATCTCAGGTGCTTCATGTACTACAAACTGTTTGGCTCCAATGGCTAAAGCTCTTCATGACAACTTCGGTATCGTTGAAGGTTTGATGACGACAATCCACGGTTACACTGGTGACCAAATGGTTCTTGACGGACCACACCGTGGTGGTGACCTTCGTCGTGCTCGTGCTGCTGCTGCAAACATCGTTCCTAACTCAACTGGTGCTGCTAAAGCTATCGGCTTGGTAATCCCAGAATTGAACGGTAAATTGGATGGTGCTGCACAACGTGTTCCAGTTCCAACAGGTTCTGTAACTGAATTGGTAGCAGTACTTGACAAAAACGTTACTGCTGAAGAAGTTAACGCTGCAATGAAAGCTGCTTCAAACGAATCTTATGGTTACACTGAAGACCAAATCGTTTCTTCAGATATCGTAGGTATCTCATTCGGTTCATTGTTCGACGCAACTCAAACTAAAGTTCTTGACGTTGACGGCAAACAATTGGTGAAAGTTGTTTCATGGTATGACAACGAAATGTCTTACACTTCACAACTTGTTCGTACTCTTGAGTACTTCGCAAAAATCGCTAAATAATCCTTAGTGAAAATCGAAGAGGCTTCGGCCTCTTTTTTTTGTTTTGATTGCTGAAATATATATGTTTCTTTGTGCTAAGAAGCAAGGATGGCATAAGTTGTTTCTGGTTTGGCAATTTTAGACTTTGAAAAATCTGATTACGAGGCGATAGTTTTAGATTTCATAACATTTGTGAAAAAAATATCTTTATACAAGAAAAAATACAGAAAATATGGTACAATGGTAGAGTAAATTTAAATTAAGGAGTTCTTATCTAATGGCAAAATTGACTGTTAAAGATGTAGAATTGAAAGGCAAAAAAGTTCTTGTCCGTGTGGACTTCAACGTGCCTTTGAAAGATGGCGTTATCACTAACGATAACCGTATTACAGCAGCTCTTCCAACAATCAAGTATATTCTTGAGCAAGGTGGACGTGCAATTCTTTTCTCTCACCTTGGTCGTGTGAAAGAAGAAGCTGATAAAGAAGGTAAATCATTGGCTCCTGTAGCAGCTGACTTGGCAGCTAAATTGGGTCAAGACGTTGCTTTCATCGCTGGTGCTACTCGTGGTGCTGAATTGGAAGCTGCTATCAATGCTTTGGAAGATGGACAAGTTCTCCTTGTTGAAAACACTCGTTTCGAAGATGTTGATGGTAAGAAAGAATCTAAAAACGACGAAGAACTTGGTAAATACTGGGCTTCACTTGGTGACGGTATCTTCGTTAACGATGCATTTGGTACTGCACACCGTGCGCACGCATCAAACGTTGGTATCTCAGCAAACGTAGAAAAAGCAGTAGCTGGTTTCCTTTTGGAAAACGAAATTGCATACATCCAAGAAGCTGTTGAAACTCCAGAACGTCCCTTTGTGGCAATCCTTGGTGGTTCAAAAGTATCTGATAAGATCGGTGTTATCGAGAACCTTCTTGAAAAAGCTGATAAAGTTCTTATCGGTGGTGGTATGACGTACACATTCTACAAAGCTCAAGGTATCGAAATCGGTAACTCACTTGTAGAAGAAGACAAGCTTGATGTGGCAAAAGCACTTCTTGAAAAAGCTAACGGTAAATTGATTTTGCCAGTTGACTCAAAAGAAGCTAACGCATTTGCTGGATACACTGAAGTTCGCGATACAGAAGGCGAAGCAGTTTCAGAAGGCTTCCTTGGTCTTGACATCGGTCCTAAGTCAATCGCTAAGTTTGACGAAGCTTTGACTGGTGCGAAAACAGTTGTTTGGAATGGTCCTATGGGTGTATTTGAAAACCCAGACTTCCAAGCTGGTACAATCGGTGTAATGGATGCTATCGTGAAACAACCAGGCGTGAAATCAATCATCGGTGGTGGTGACTCAGCAGCAGCTGCTATCAACCTTGGCCGTGCAGACAAGTTCTCATGGATCTCAACTGGTGGTGGTGCATCAATGGAACTCCTCGAAGGTAAAGTGCTTCCAGGACTTGCAGCTTTGACTGAAAAGTAAGTTCAATGGACTTGAAGGCTAAAATGCAACGGATTTCCGTTGCATTTTGTGCATCGCGTAGAGTTTCTACGAAGCTAAGCGAGTTAGAAAGTCTAGCAAGGTGAAAAGTATTGCCAGGGCTTGCAGCTCTTACTGAAAAATAGGCGGTAAGTCAGCTCAAAATATCTGGGGGATATTTTGAGGTTGGAAATAGAAGAAGCGAAGCTTCTGTCAAAAATGATTCCGTAGCTTGTCACTTTGTTTTTATTGGGTGACAACTTCAAATAGTCCACTGGACTATTTGAACCCCGCAAGGCTGAATCTTGGTCACAACTGCCATTCAGCTACTGCGCACAAAATATAAAATGCAAAAAAAGACGTTGTTTTTTTACAGCGTCTATTCGTTTATCTTACTTCTGGGTTCCTTCTTGCAGCTGATTTAAAGTGGCAGATTATTGATTTTTTGAAAAGCTGGTGTGAACAGGAGGCCTTTCCTGTCGAGCTTAGGAGAAAAGAAAAGCTGGGCAGGTATTTGCTATTCTATTTTCCGAAATCATGTTAGAATAGAGGTATGTTTAAAAAATATACATTTGATCCAAAGAAATTTCGGTTTGGGATGCGGACGTTCAAATCGGGTTTGGCAGTCTTCCTAGTTATTCTTTTGTTTGGTTTTATGGGGTGGCAAGGGATTCAGATTGCGGCTTTGACGGCTGTGTTTAGTTTACGAGAAGACTTCGATCAGAGTGTCCATTTTGGAGCTTCTCGTATTCTGGGTAATTCTATTGGTGGTTTTTATGCGCTACTTTTCTTTATTTTGGATAGGTTATTCTTAGATCATTTTTGGGTAACTGCGGTTTTTGTTCCGATATTTGTCATGTTAACGATTATGACAAATGTGGCGATGAATAATAAAGCGGGAATTATTGGTGGAGTGTCAGCTTTATTAATTATTACATTGTCTATCCCTGCTGGTGATACGATTCAATATGTGTTTATTCGTGTGTTTGAAACCTTTATCGGAGTTTTCATCGCGATTCTAGTTAATTATGATGTGAATGTTATAAAAAAACGTTTTCAGGATAAATGATGTCATAAAATATAACATCGCCTATTGACCTCAAAAAAAAATTCTCCTATAATGGTAGGCAGAAAGGAGTTCGTTATGAGAGAAAAAGAGTTTCGTCGTTCCTTAGCCATCTTTCCGATCGGTAGTGTGATGAAGTTGACAGATTTAACTGCTCGTCAAATTCGTTACTATGAAGATCAAGGCTTGATTAAGCCCGATCGCAATGAAGGGAATCGTCGCTTGTATTCTCTAAATGATATGGACTTACTTTTAGAAATCAAGGATTTTTTGGATGAAGGTTTGAATATTGCTGCGATTAAGAAGGAATATGCAAATCGGGAAGCGAAAGCTAAGGTCCAAAAACAGCAGAAAACCTTGACTGATGAAGATGTCCGTCGTATCTTACATGATGAATTCAGTCGTCAGGGACGATTTTCAAGTCCTAGTTCCATTTTCCGTTCGTCGTAATTAGCTTTTAAAATAGAGGAGAAAAATAATGACATTCACAGTGGCAGATATCAAGCGCGATATCAAAGAGAAAAACGTTACCTTCCTACGTCTTATGTTTACAGACATCATGGGAGTGATGAAAAACGTAGAAATTCCAGCAACTGATGAGCAGGTCGAAAAGGTTTTGTCAAATAAGGTCATGTTTGATGGTTCATCTATTGAAGGATTTGTTCGTATCAATGAATCAGATATGTATCTTTACCCAGACTTGGATACATGGACTATCTTCCCTTGGGGTGATGAAAATGGCCGTGTAGCTGGCTTGATTTGTGATATTTATACAACAGATGCTAAGCCTTTTGCTGGTGACCCACGTGGAAATTTGAAGAAATCGCTTCGTCACATGGAAGAGGCAGGTTTCTCTTCATTCAACCTTGGTCCAGAACCAGAATTCTTCCTCTTTAAGATGGACGAACAAGGAAATCCAACGCTTGAAGTAAATGATAAAGGTGGTTACTTTGACCTCGCACCAACGGACTTGGCTGATAATACACGTCGCGAAATCGTCAATGTCTTGACAGAGATGGGCTTTGAAGTTGAAGCGAGCCATCACGAAGTGGCAGTAGGTCAGCATGAAATTGACTTCAAATATGCGGATGTCTTAAAAGCTTGTGACAATATTCAAATCTTCAAGTTAGTTGTTAAAACAATTGCTCGTAAGCATGGTATGTATGCGACATTTATGGCCAAGCCTAAGTTTGGTATTGCTGGCTCAGGTATGCACTGCAACATGTCACTCTTTGATAAGGATGGGAATAATGCCTTCTTTGATCCAGAAGATCCTCGCGGTATGCAGCTGTCTCAAACTGCTTACCATTTCCTTGGTGGTTTGATTAAGCATGCTTATAACTATACTGCTATTACAAACCCGACAGTGAACTCTTACAAGCGTTTGGTTCCAGGCTTTGAAGCTCCTGTGTATATTGCTTGGGCTGGTAAAAACCGCTCACCATTGGTTCGCGTACCTGCATCACGCGGAATGGGAACTCGCTTGGAGTTGCGTTCTGTAGACCCAACAGCAAACCCATATTTGGCTATGGCAGTGCTCTTAGAAGTTGGTTTGTCAGGAATTGAAAATAAAATTGAAGCTCCAGCGCCAGTTGAATCTAATATTTATGCCATGTCTGATGAGGAGCGTCGTGAAGCTGGTATTACAGATCTTCCATCAACTCTTCACAATGCCTTGAAGGCACTTCGTAAAGATAAAGTCGTTCGAGCAGCCTTGGGTGACCATATCTATACTAACTTTGTAGAAGCCAAGAAAATTGAATGGGCAAGCTACGCAACTTACGTTTCCCAATGGGAAATCGACAACTATTTGGATATGTATTAAAAAAATGGTCCAGTGGACCATTTTTTCACGAGTCCGGAAATTGGAAAACGAGTAATGGTCCGGTGGACCATTTTTTCATGAGCTTGAAAACAATGGAGCGAATTAGGACCCCGACGGGTCCTTTGTTCACGAGCTGAGAAATTAGAGAGCGAGTAACGGCACTAAGACCATTTTTTCATGAGCTTGAAAACCAGATAGCGAATTAGGACCCCAACGGGTCCTTTGTTCACGAGCCAAGAAATTAGAGAGCGAGTAAAGGCACTAGGACCATTTTAAAGGACGGTTTCTTTGGTATTATAAAATAAAGAGGCTGGGCAAAAACGAGCCCACTGAAAAAGTCTCCAGTTACTCCGACCCTTATAAAAAAAAATAGGAATTCTCCTGAATGATTGGGAGAATTCCTATTTTTCTACTCTTCCTTTTGGTCTATTAAGGTCATAATTCGCTTCATATTGACTACAAATATGGTGGTGGCTGCTTGTAATTCCATGTTGAAAAGACCTGATGCTCTGGCGACATCAAGACCATGTCTTTGTTTCAATTCCGCATTTTTAGCTTCAATCTTGTAACGGTTTCTTGCCATTTCTTTGAAGTAAGGTGTTTCCTGGAATCGTTTTTGAAAAAGATGCTCATGACTCTTAATCGTAACGGAATAGGTCTTAGTCTGTGCACCTTCTTTATAACAGCCCTCTTTACTAGGGCAAATCTTACATTTTTCCACATCAAAGTAATGGGTAATAACCTGATTACTATTCTGATTTTTCTTACCCGTCCGAGCTTTTCGAACAGCCATATGTCCTTGAGGGCAGACAAAAAGCCCCGCATCCTTGTTGTATTCAAAGCAATCGCCT
>NZ_JAOTGJ010000021.1:0-39151 GCF_044427225.1 Streptococcus sp. 2022WUSS037
ACAGGCACCATCACAATTGAAAATCGTAACGATGCCCAAGGTACCTTTGATGTTCGTGTTACTAATGTTTCATCGCCGAAAGATATAGCAAGTGTTATTTTGCCAACTTGGTCACAGACGGATGATTTACGTTGGTATGAAGCCACTCGTCAATCAGATGGCAGTTATAAGTTAACTGTTAATAAGAAGGACCATAAGTATCGTACAGGTACCTACACGGTTCATTTATATTATAAGGACTCAAGTGGTGGTTTGACAGGTGCAGGTGGTACAACGACTCATTTATCAGAAGTGAAGCCAACAGGTACCATCACAATTGAAAATCGTAACGATGCCCAAGGTACCTTCGATGTTCGTGTTACTAATGTTTCATCGCCGAAAGATATAGCAAGTGTTATCTTACCCACTTGGTCACAGACGGATGATTTACGTTGGTATGAAGCCACTCGTCAGTCAGATGGCAGTTATAAGTTAACTGTTAATAAGAAGGACCATAAGTATCGTACAGGTACCTACACGGTTCACTTATATTATAAGGACTCAAGTGGTGGCCTAACAGGTGCAGGTGGTACAACGACTCATTTATCAGAAGTGAAGCCAACAGGTACCATCACAATTGAAAATCGTAACGATGCTCAAGGTACCTTCGATGTTCGTGTTACTAATGTTTCATCGCCAAAAGATATAGCAAGTGTTCTCTTACCTACCTGGTCCCAGTCAGACGATATACGTTGGTATGAAGCTACTCGTCAGTCAGATGGCAGTTATAAGTTAACTGTTAATAAGAAGGACCATAAGTATCGTACAGGTACCTACACGGTTCATCTATATTATAAGGACTCAAGTGGTGGCCTAACAGGTGCAGGTGGTACAACGACTCATTTATCAGAAGTGAAGCCAACAGGTACCATCACAATTGAAAATCGTAACGATGCTCAAGGTACCTTCGATGTTCGTGTTACTAATGTTTCATCGCCAAAAGATATAGCAAGTGTTCTCTTACCTACCTGGTCCCAGTCAGACGATATACGTTGGTATGAAGCTACTCGTCAGTCAGATGGCAGTTATAAGTTAACTGTTAATAAGAAGGACCATAAGTATCGTACAGGTACCTACACGGTTCATCTATATTATAAGGACTCAAGTGGTGGCCTAACAGGTGCTGGCGGTACAACGACTCATTTATCAGAAGTGAAGCCAACAGGTACCATCACAATTGAAAATCGTAACGATGCTCAAGGTACCTTCGATGTTCGTGTTACTAATATCTCTTCTCCTAAGGATATAGCGAGTGTTATCTTACCCACTTGGTCCCAGAAGGATGATTTACGTTGGTATGAAGCCACTCGTCAGTCAGATGGCAGTTATAAGTTAACTGTCAATAAGAAGGACCATAAGTACCGCACAGGCACCTACACGGTTCATTTATATTATAAGGATTCAAATGGTGGTTTGACAGGTGCAGGTGGTACAACGACTCATTTATCAGAAGCGAAGCCAACAGGCACCATCACAATTGAAAATCGTAACGATGCCCAAGGTACCTTTGATGTTCGTGTTACTAATGTTTCATCGCCGAAAGATATAGCAAGTGTTATTTTGCCAACTTGGTCACAGACGGATGATTTACGTTGGTATGAAGCCACTCGTCAATCAGATGGCAGTTATAAGTTAACTGTTAATAAGAAGGACCATAAGTATCGTACAGGTACCTACACGGTTCATTTATATTATAAGGACTCAAGTGGTGGTTTGACAGGTGCAGGTGGTACAACGACTCATTTATCAGAAGTGAAGCCAACAGGTACCATCACAATTGAAAATCGTAACGATGCCCAAGGTACCTTCGATGTTCGTGTTACTAATGTTTCATCGCCGAAAGATATAGCAAGTGTTATCTTACCCACTTGGTCACAGACGGATGATTTACGTTGGTATGAAGCCACTCGTCAGTCAGATGGCAGTTATAAGTTAACTGTTAATAAGAAGGACCATAAGTATCGTACAGGTACCTACACGGTTCATCTATATTATAAGGACTCAAGTGGTGGCCTAACAGGTGCAGGTGGTACAACGACTCATTTATCAGAAGTGAAGCCAACAGGTACCATCACAATTGAAAATCGTAACGATGCTCAAGGTACCTTCGATGTTCGTGTTACTAATGTTTCATCGCCAAAAGATATAGCAAGTGTTCTCTTACCTACCTGGTCCCAGTCAGACGATATACGTTGGTATGAAGCTACTCGTCAGTCAGATGGCAGTTATAAGTTAACTGTTAATAAGAAGGACCATAAGTATCGTACAGGTACCTACACGGTTCATCTATATTATAAGGACTCAAGTGGTGGCCTAACAGGTGCTGGCGGTACAACGACTCATTTATCAACCCCGTCGGTACAGCGCTCCTACACAGTCTATATTGACCCAGGACATGGAGGGCGAGACTCAGGAGCTTCTTATGGAGGCGTACATGAAAAAAATCTTGCTTTGTCTGTTTCAAATAAGTTGCGTGAAAATCTCTTGAAATATGGAATCAATGTTTTGATGACCCGTACAGGTGATTATGATGTAGACTTCAAAACAGAGAGGTCACGAATGACGAATGCAAGCAACGCAGACTTATTTATTAGTATCCATTTTAATGCGACGGGTACAGGAGTTTCGAATGCAACTGGTATCGAAACATACTGGTATCAATACGATCCGGAATACCAACCTAAAATTAATAAAGAAATGCATAATAACCCTACTCGTTTAGCTGAAAGTGAGATTTTAGCTAACAAGGTTCAGGAGAGTTTAATTAAGGAAACAGGTGCAGTTAACCGTGGCGTAAGAAGAGAAACTTTTGCAGTCCTTCGCGAGACAGCAATTCCTGCTATTCTAGTGGAGCTAGGATTTATGGATAATCCTTCGGAGTTACAGGTTATCAAACAAGATTCTTATCACACTCGCCTTGCGAAAGCATTGGCACAAGGTGTGATGAACTGGTATGGTGCTGTTGAGGGAAAGTAGGAACTGCAGGTACAGGTATTGAAACAGGAAAACTTTCTAATGATCAGAAAAGTTTCATAGCTAATCTAGTGCCTGCAATTGAGCAAAAATCAAAAGCGAATTCTATCCTTTCTAGCGTCATGTTATCTCAAGCCATCCTAGAAAGTGCATGGGGAACGTCATACTTGGCGACTCATGGGAATAATCTTTTTGGCATCAAAGCGGATGCTGCATGGACGGGCGATACAATTGAAATCATTACCAATGAATACCGTGATGGTGAGAAGAAGCAAGAAAAGCACTTGTTTAGAAAATATAATTCATGGAATGAAAGTGTAGCAGACTATGCTAAGTTCTTTACCTCTACTCCGTGGAGAATAAAAAATTACCAGAGTTTTAGGGAGGCAACTGATTATCAACAAGCAATTCTTGCGTTAAGACAATCAGGATATGCTACTGATCCGAAATATGGTGAAAAAATACGATCAATTATCGAGAATTACAAGCTTTATCTTTTAGATAATTAAGTTTTTAGGATGATTGATGATAAAATAGCCTTGCTCAAAAACGAGCAAGGCTATTTTTATCACTCATATAAATCTGTTAGAGGTCGTTTATCAACGGCACTATTGTATTCTAGTTGTAAGTAGGTTTGGTAAAGTGATAGGCTTGATATATCTTCAATTTGTTGGCCGCTATTATCGATGTTTCCCCAACTAGTAATGATAGGTGCTTCGATTTGCATATCGCTCAAAAATTGTTGGTAAGGTGATCGAGGAAGGGCATAGTCTGATTCGGATAAAATATCCATCAAATATGGAACGAGATAGTTTGGGCTAATAGTTGTAGATTCACGTTCCTTAATATCAAAATTAGACCAAATCACAAAAGGGGTAGAATATTTAGCAGCAGGATTATTTTCATCCATAAACTGCGCGTAAAATTCTTGACTCAAACTAGGTTGGTGATCGCCGTACATGACGATGACCGTAGGCTCTTTGTAAGTGCTAAAGAAAGTAATTAAATCAGCAAATGCTTCGTCCGTCTTCTTCATACTGGTCAAAAATTCTGTTTCAGCTAAGTATTCAGATGTTGAACCATTAATGCTGACTTCACGAGGGTAAATTTCTTCCGTACTTGGATAGCCTCCATGTCCTTGCATGGTAACAACAAAGCTAAATAGAGGCTGGTCTCCTTTTTGGGTATAAAGTTCTTTTATTCCGTTGAACAAGAATTGATCAGATGGCCAGCCACGATCGATTGTTAGTGATGCTAAGCTACTAATAGCAGGTTCCGAATCTAAAAAATAAGATTTATTAAACCCTAGTAGAGGATATACTGCATGACGGTTGTAATTATTTCCAGATTGAGGATGTAGAGCCACGGTCTCATAATTTTTATCTTTTAGATAGGATGCAAAACTTGGTCGTTCTTGTGTGATAATCTGTTGATATGGAAATAAATTAGAAGATAGTAAACTGATTGGGTTACTTGTCAGAACTTCATACTCTGTATTAGCTGTTCCGCCTCCAAATACAGAAACGTTTAATGTACCGTGAACAGCATTATCTGTTAAAGCATGTTGGTTTGAGAGTGGATCAGGCTCCATATTTAATCCCTGTAAGTTTGAAAAATCACTCTGTGATTCATTCTGTATAAAGATAATATTAGGCCGGACTGTTTGTTTTTCTGTTTCAGGAGAGTACTTCTCAAGAACTTCATTAAGTTTGGGAACTGAGTATCCGTCAGGCTTAGTTATTTTACTATCTTCATAGAAAGAGGCGAGCGAGAGTGGCAGCCCAAATTGACCGTAGGTCACGTACATTCTCCAGTAGTTCAATGATATATTTGCATTAGAGACGACAGTTTTATTAATCATTGGAACGATTGTTATTAAAGTTATATATCCTAGTAAGATTCTGCTGAAACGTTTCGGCCATTTGAAATCATAACTAGAATAGAACGTTCTAGAAGGTAGAAGTTTTGGTAAATATAATTTAGGGATAAAGAAAAAGAAGGTCAATAAAATATAAGAAAATACCATGCTTTGTAGCATCCGATTGTTGATATTAATCGCTACGCTAGAAGCTACATTTAATCCATCTGTGATTTGAAAAAGATTATAAAATAATAGAGGAGCACCACGGCTGTCAATCAAAAGTTGGTTACTTATACCAATAAATACTGAAGCGGACAGAATTAATAGGCTGGCAAATCGTAGATTAGTTGTAAAGACCAGTATTAGGTAGAGGACTCCGATAATGATTAGATTGTTCCAAAGACTGTTTGGGGAAAGAGTAGAGAATTGTGAATAGCTATTTTCAATAATAAATAATGAAAAAATGGGAACTAGAAGATAAATCACTGATAGACTAATCGTTTTGAAGGCTTTAGAGATATGACCTCGGAGTTGTTTGTATCCCAAAAGACTAAAAAATATCAGGTAAGTCAGTGCAACTAATAGCTGTTGAGTTTCCATTTTATTAAAACTGGAATTAAATAGTACTAGTTCGTTGCGATATAAACGTGGGAATGTAAAAGTAGTGAATATATATTGAGTGATTAATAATATTGTTAAGATGCTGATATGTCTTCTCTTGATTCTCCATGTTGATCCATTTAAGATAAAGCATGATAGGCCTAAAGCAAGAACTATTAAGTGGAGATACCAAAAATGATTATCTTTAGTTATCCGTAAAGTATAGGGAAGTTCAATAAAGGCTAAATTTTTATATTTATCTCCAGTTGATGTGTCAACGGATTCAACCAATTGTCCACCAACTTTAATTTTTACAATAGTCGGATTTTCACTAACAAAGTATTCAAATGATAAGGTTCTTACAGAAGAGGATGATTTAATTATGAGTGAATTTTCCTCACCTAGAGAAGAGAAGTTAGGAATTAAATCAGCATCATTGATTCCCCATTGGTTTTCTATAATTTCTGATGAATGAATATAGCGTCCATTTATTTGGATGCTGTCGATTACTTGGTTTGGTTGCTCTGCGATTATTTCTATAGTTCCATTATTTTTTGTAGAACCTAATTCGTTTTGAATGAGATGTGCATAGAGAAAAAAACTTCCAATCAATCCGATGGAGATTAGTATGTGAATAAGCTGTTTGATTAATTTCATATTTATTAACAATTCTAAGTTTTATATTTTTATGTAAAAGCCAGTACATATTATATCAAATTTTCCTTATTAACTCAAAATTTGTTTTTATCTATACTGTGGAGGCAGAGGTGTAGAAAAAGAAAAGGCTTTATAGCCAAACTAGGATAGAATTAGGAAAAAAAACTAAAAAATGGTATAATGAAAAGAACTGCAATTTGATGGAGAGGATTCATGAAACACGTTTTTATTATCGGTAGTCGTGGACTACCAGCAAAATATGGTGGCTTTGAGACCTTTGTCCAACAATTGGTCAGTCACCAGAAATCCGAGAAAATCTGCTATCATGTAGCTTGTTTATCGGATACAAGTCATCATCAGCATTCGACCTACTTAGGTGCAGATTGCTTCACCATTAATCCACCAAAACTTGGACCAGCTCGCGTTATCGCTTATGATATGATGGCGATTACTTATGCCCTTAAAATCATTAAGGAACAGCAGATAGAGCGACCGATTTTCTATATCTTGGGAAATACCATAGGTGGCTTCATAGTACCTTTTGCGAAAAAGATTCACTCTGTTGGAGGTACCTTGTTTGTCAATCCAGATGGTTTGGAATGGAAACGGGCCAAGTGGGCTAAACCAGTTCAACGCTATCTAAAATTTTCTGAAAAAATGATGGTCAGATATGCTGATTTGATTATTGCGGATAATGAGGGAATTGAAGATTATATTCAATCTGAATACTCGGCAACCAATACACGCTTTATTGCCTACGGTACAGATTTAAGTCCAACTAAGTTAACAAAAGAATCTGAACAAGTTCGCCAATATTTTACAAATTGGGGAATCAGGGAGAAAGAATTCTATCTGATTATCGGTCGATTTGTACCTGAGAATAACTATGTGACAGCAATTAAGGAGTTTATGGCAAGTAACACGAGACGTGATTTAGTCATCGTTGCAAACCATGAAGGCTCTGCCTATTTTCAAAAATTGAAAGATGAGACAGGCTTTATATCCGATAAGCGGATTAAGTTTGTAGGAACAGTATATGACCAAGAACTACTTAAGTATCTGCGCCAAGAATGTCGAGCTTATATTCATGGACATGAAGTTGGAGGAACCAATCCTAGTCTCCTAGAAGCGCTGGCGCAAACCAATGAAAATTTGGTTTTAGGTGTTGATTTTAACCGCAAAGTTGCCCTAGAAGGTGCTCGGTATTGGAGTAAGGAGTCAGGTAGCCTGAGTCAATTAATTAACCAAATTGATGAGAATGCTGAAGCGGTGGAATTAGGAGAAATTGCGAAAAAACACATGAAGGATGAATACACCTGGGAAAAAATCGTCCAAGAGTACGAGGAATTATTTTTACAATGAAAGTAAACATACTCATGTCGACCTACAATGGTCAACAGTTCTTAGCTGAGCAAATTCGCTCTATCCAAGAACAGACTTACACAGACTGGACACTATTTATTCGTGATGATGGTTCCAGTGATCGAACTAGAGAGATTATTAAAGATTTTGTTGAACAAGATCAGCGAATTCACTTCATAGATGTTGAGACAGACGAAAATCTCGGTGTCATCAAAAGTTTTCATAGGCTAGTTCATTATGATACTGCTGATTTCTATTTTTTCAGTGACCAAGATGATGTTTGGCTGCCAGACAAGCTGGAAGTCAGTTTGCAGGAAGCCATATTATATCCTACCGACCAACCTCTCATGGTCTATATGGATTTGACTGTCGTCAACCAAGACTTGCAGGTCATGACAGAGAGTATGATTCGTTCCCAATCTCACCATGCCAATACCCTATTAGTAGAGGAGTTGACTGAGAATACTGTAACTGGCGGTGTCGCCATGATTAATCATCATCTTGCTGAAATGTGGCAAGTAACTGAGGATATTTTGATGCATGATTGGTATCTGGCCCTGCTTGCGTCAGCCTTTGGAAATTTGGTATTTATTGATCAACCAGGGGAACTGTACCGCCAGCATTCTGATAATGTTTTAGGAGCTCGAACTCTCTCAAAACGCTTTAAAAAATGGATTCGCCCTCATATTTTATTTGCTATCTATTGGGATTTGATAAAAAATAGTCAAAAACAAGCCCGACACTTACTACAAATGCCTCTATCTCAGTCAAATAGAGAATTAATTGAAGCATTTGTAACCATTATGGATAAACCAATGCTTGAACGATTCAGGATTTTAAGAAAATATGGATTGAGGAAAAATAAGGCTTTTCATACATTGGTATTTACAACACTCATTATTACAAAATTTGCTTATAAGGAATAGTTATGAACTTATTGAATAGAGAAAACCAAATTCTTTTGAAAGAAATGGTAAAAACTGATTTTAAACTGCGTTATCAAGGTTCTTTGATTGGACACCTGTGGTCAATCCTAAAACCATTGTTACTTTTTACAATTATGTATTTAGTCTTTGTACGTTTTTTACGTTTTGATGATGGAACTCCACATTATGCAGTAAGTTTACTGCTTGGTATGGTTACTTGGAACTTTTTTACTGAAGCAACCAACATGGGAATGATGTCCATTGTTTCTCGTGGAGATTTGTTGCGTAAATTGAATTTTTCGAAAGAAATTATTGTCTTTTCTTCAGTTGCAGGAGCTGCAATTAATTACGCCATTAACTTAATGGTTGTATTTGTATTTGCTGCTATTAACGGGGTTCCCTTTACTTGGTCCGTTTTAGTTATAATCCCACTGTTTTTTGAATTGGCATTACTAGCAACAGGTATAGCTTTCATCCTATCTTCTTTATTTGTAAGATTTAGAGATATTGGTCCAATTTGGGAAGTGTTCTTACAGGCTGGATTGTATGCGACACCAATTATTTATTCATTGACATTTATTTTACAGCGTGGGCAAGTAACATTTGCTAAGTTGATGATGTTGAACCCTGTTGCACAAATTATTCAAGACTTGAGACATTTTATTGTTTATTCTGGGAATACTACAGTTAGTGAATTGATTGAAAATCCTGTTATTGTGGCAATTCCGTATATTCTTCCAGTCGTTGTTTACCTATTGGGTATAACTGTGTTTAGAAAAAATGCCAAAAAGTTTGCGGAGATTTTGTAATGGTAAAAAATAATAATATTGCTGTAAAAGTAGAACATGTTAGCAAGAGTTTTAAGCTTCCAACGGAGAGTAGTCAGAGTCTAAGAACTACTTTAGTCAATTTATTTAAAGGGATTAAAGGCTACGTAGAGTATAATGTTTTGCAGGATATCAGTTTTGAAGTTGAAAAAGGGGACTTTTTTGGAATTGTTGGTCGCAATGGTTCTGGTAAGTCGACACTGTTAAAAATTTTATCTCAAATATATGTTCCTGAAAGAGGGACTGTAGCTGTGGATGGTAAATTAGTTTCTTTTATTGAACTTGGTGTTGGTTTTAATCCGGAACTAACTGGTAAGGAAAATGTATACCTAAACGGTGCGATGTTAGGATTTACTGCAGAAGAAATTGATGCAATGTATGATGATATTGTTGAATTTGCGGAATTGAGTGAATTCATGAATCAAAAGCTGAAAAATTATTCTAGTGGTATGCAGGTACGTTTAGCCTTTTCAGTTGCCATTAAAGCTCAAGGAGATATTCTGATACTTGATGAGGTTCTAGCAGTCGGTGATGAGGCCTTTCAGCGTAAATGTAATGATTACTTCCTAGAGCGTAAAAAAAGTGGAAAAACAACCATTCTTGTCACCCATGATATGGGAGCTGTGAAAAAGTATTGTAATAAAGCTCTTCTTATAGAGAAAGGATACGTCAAGGCATTAGGAGAACCTGATGATGTAGCTAATCAATACAGTTTTGATAATGTGCTTGCCTCAATAAGCGAAGTTACAGAAAACGAAGAACCTCTGCATCAGAGTGATATTGTAAAAGATTTGCAGATTAACGTGGTCTCAAAAAATCAAATTGAACCAGATGAATCAATTGAAATCGAGTTTAAATATACGGTTTTAGAAGATATTGAAACACATATTGCATTTACATTTTTAGATTTAGAACGTCATTTTGATGTATATAACGACAATTCTATGGATTTAAAAACGTTTGGCAAAGGCGAGAAGTTTTTCCGAGTGAAATGTAAGCTACCTTCAATTAATCAGGCAAAATTAAAAATGGCGGTGTCAGTACGAAATAGTAATAAGCAGCCGTTATTATTTGCCAAGACTTCTGACACACCAGCTATTTTTATTAGTAGGAAGTTTAGTACTGATAATATTGCAGAGGAAGATGCAGCAACCGGGTTTATTCAGAGAAATAGCCAATGGGAGCTACTAGAATAATAAAATATAACGGAGGCAGAATGTCGCGTTTGTTGGTATATGTTCACTATAATAAATATAATGTCGTCAGTGAATATATTTATTATCAATTAAAGTCGATACGAAGTATTTATTCAGACATAGTTTTTGTTTCTAACAGCCATGTTTCAAAGGACATAGTACAATATTTACAGTCGGAACGACTGATTGATTTTTTTATCCAGAGAGATAATATTGGTTATGATTTTGCGGCATGGAAAGAAGGGCTGAATCAAGTAACATTTTATCAATATGATTCGGTAACTCTGATGAATGATACATGTTTCGGCCCCCTCTGGAACCTAGAGGATTATTATAGTCAATTTGACAGTGATGTTGATGTAGATTTTTGGGGAATGACCAATCACTTAGAGACAAAAATAGATAGTGTAGTTGTCCCTGAACATTTACAGTCATATTTTATGGTATTTAAAAAACGAATCTTGCAGAGTCAAGCATTTGTTGGTTTTTGGTCATCTGTAAGTGAGTTAACAGATATTCAAGATGTTATAAAATTATACGAGAGCCAATTGACAAAAATACTTTTATCAGAGGGCTATAGCTATAAGTGTGTATTAGATACGTCCATTTGTTGTAAAACCCTTGAAAATAGCAACATTACACTAGAATATCCAGAAGTTATACTTAAAAATAATGTTCCATTCATAAAAATAAAGAGTTTTACTGAATATCCAGATAGAATATGCTCTTTAATACATCTTATTAGGATGAAAACGAAATACCCAGTTGAATTAATCGAGAGGCATTTGAGGCAGATAATTATTCCGGGTACGAGTTTTATTCCTCAAATACGGGTTTCGCAAACGACGGAAACTGTTCTATCTTCGACATCGGTGCTTCTTCATATTCACATAGAATCAGTGTCTATTTTTGAAGAGTATATTGAAGAGTTATGCAAAATAGCCGATAGGTGCCAGTTACTAATAACATTGCCAGAAGCTGACTTTTCAAATAAGTGTAGTATAGTTGAGAGATATTTATTCACCTTCCAATTGAGAGCACAGATTGTAAAACTCACAGATGAATTGCATTTTTTTGAAACAGTAAATAACTATATGGGAGATGCTAAATATCTTGCTCATATAACTGTCAAACAAACAAAGGAAATAAAATATTCTGTAGAGGATATTATTGACAGGTATCAGTTGAGGAAAATGTTTTTTACATCATTTGATGCAGTGATTTCTAATTTTGAATCACAATCTAATTTGGCTGTAGTTATTCCAGACTTAACAACTAATCAAAGATATGATAGAAAAAGTCTTCGTGAAGCCAATCCGGAACGTATTCGTCAATTGAATATACTTTATGAATCACTTGCGAGAACTAAGAAAGTTGATTTTTATAAAGTGCCTTATATAATTGGAGAAGAAGTAAGTTGGTATTGGATAAAAACAGAACACTATAAAAAGCTTGAGGAAAAATTTAGAAACATTGATTTTTCAAAAGAAGATAGATTATTGCTAGTTCCAATATTATTTATTTATAGCGCGTGGGATTTATCAAATGATTATGCAGTGGTCGAGAATACTGAAAATGTGAGTCCAATATTGGAAAAGATTAGTTTTTCCAGCGAAAGGGAATTACGTTTAATTATTGAAGAAAAAGAATTTTTACAAATTGGACTGAGAAGGACACTAAAGATAATATCTGTTGGAATTGTAAGTGTGTTTAAGATGATAAAGAAATCTCTATTAAAAAATTAGGGATAACGGATGACAAACAAGGGGAAGATAGTGTGAAGAGCAAAATAGTATCACCAAAAACAATATTTATTTGGAATTTATTAGGAAGTATTTCTTCAGCAGCAATATCAATATTTTTATTGTTACTAGTAACACGTTTGTTGACGGAATTAGAGGCTGATATTTTTAGTTTTGCTTATGCAGTAGCAAATCTTTTTGTAATCATTGCTAGTTTTCAGGTAAGAGATTATCAAGCGACTGATGTTTCGAAAAAGTTTTCGTTTAGCCAGTATCTTGCAACAAGGCTTATAACAATCACTATTATGCTATTACTTGCCTTAAGCTATATTTTTCTGTCTAAATATGAATTTCAAAAATCTGCTTGTATTTTCCTAATATGTTTGTATCGCGGAAGTGACGCTCTGTCGGATGTTTTTCAAGGATTGTTCCAACAAAATGCTCGGCTAGATATTGCAGGTAAATCACTTTTTTTGAGAAACTCTATTGTGATTTTGACATTTGGACTTGGTTTGTTTATAACCAATAACCTGCTACTCTCATTAATCTATCTAGTCATTAGCTCATATTTATTTGTTTTCTTTTTTGATGTTCCGAATTTGTTTCAATTTACGAGGGTTATCAAAGAAGAAATTAATTTGAAAGCCATTAAAAATATATTGTTAGAATGCTTGCCGTTATTTATTAATGCATTTTTACTTGTTACTATCTATAATCAACCTAAATATGCTCTCAATACTTTTTTTGAGAGAGGTGTTATAGGAACAGGTGTTCAAAGGGATTTTAACATTTTATTTATGCCTGTTTTTTCAATGAATATTTTATTGATTTTGTTTAGACCCATGATAACTCAGTTGGCTATATATAGAAGAGCTGGGGACTATAATCAATTTAAGCAATATCAGAAGCGTATCGTTAAAATGGTTGTCGGGTTGGCTGTGTTAGTTTTGGTCGGGGGGATAGTATTGGGGATTCCAGCATTAAATATTCTCTATGGAACGAATCTTAATAAATACTGGCTAAGCTTTATTATAACAATGCTTGGGGGAATTGCGAGTACCTTTGCAACCATTTGTGATAACATGCTTACTGTTTTGAGGAAGCAAAAGTATCTCGTAATTTCATTTGCAATTTCTTGTTTATTATCCATATTGATTTCTAATCCACTGGTAGAATATTATGGAATATTGGGGGCAGCTATTGCTTTTGTTAGTTCGATGTGGACTTGGTTTTTAATTTCTTTAGTAATATATCTAAAATTGCAAAAACATTTGAATTGGGAAGTACAAGAATGAAGATAGAAAAATTATTTTTAAGGTTAGCAATCCCCTTTTTGTTAATTTCAATATTTGTTATGCCTGTGACAAAGGTTCCTGATGAAGCAACACATGCTTTTATGTCGTGGAATATATTATTTGATTCTCCGACAAGTAGAGATACAGAGGCAATGAATGAATTACGGACAGCAGATTTTACGTATTCAGAACCGGAGATTCATGCAGTTGATTCTACAGAATATTCAAACCTTTTTACCAAAATTCGTGATTTTTCAAAGGATAAATTATCTATCGATTTTTCACTGAAATCGTTAATGAGTACACCTCAGCTAATTGGTCTAGTTGTAGGTAAATTGATTTATCCGTCATATGGTATGATGGTCACTATAGGGCGCCTTTTTAATACAATAGTCTATATTATAGGTATCTACTATTTGATAAAAAAAATAAAGTATGGGAAGATGACGCTGTTTTTTGTCTCACTTTTACCTATGATGATTCAGCAGGCTGGCTCACTGTCTTATGATGTGGTGAACTATCTGGCTGTTGTTGCATTTTTTGTTTTTTATGTTAACTTATTGGTAGACAAGGTACTGACCACCAGGAAATTTATTAATTTAATATTATTATCCTTGCTATTATATTTAACAAAAGCAAATAATATTTTACTTTTGGCACTATTGTTTTTTGTTGATTTTGAATTTGAAGGTGTCTTATCTAAGTTTAATTCGATTTTAAAATGGATTCAAAAGAGAAGATTACCAATTCTTATTTTGGGATTAGGACTAGTTTTACTTGTTAGCTATCTGTTCCTACATAATAGAGGTGGTGTCGTGCACTTTGTTAAAGTGATGATAAACAGTTTATTTATCAATAATAGAAATGATCATCTTAATGGTATTTTAACGGTTGGTATTTTTGGTTATTTTGGCTGGTTTGTCACTCAATTACCTCTTTGGTTAATTTTCATAGATATTTTCATTTTTACGTTATTATTATTTAATGATGGAAATTTAAAGATAAGTAAAACAGAAGGTCTTGCTTCGTTATTTGTACTCCCTGTTCAGGTAGCTATCATTGTAGCGGGCATGTATTTTGCATGGACACCGACAGCTATTGGACCAAATGCAATAATTTCTCAGGGGGCACAAGGAAGATACTTTACTCCGTTTTTAGTCTATCTATTTCCGGCATGTTTAATGTTAAAAGAGCAGGTAAGTGTATCGGTAAAACAGAAGTATTTGATACGGTTGATCACTGGCACAGTAGTCATTAACTTTATCATGTATCTATTTTTGATAGTGGATTATTATTGGTTGTAATTTAAGATAGTGGAAGAGGGAAACGTGAATATATTATTTACATTGAATGATGCTTTTGTTCCGCAAGTAGCAGCTTGTATGGGCTCAATCATGCGAACATTAAACGAAGACGATACATGCCATTTTTATCTTTTCTCAGATGGTATTAGTCAACAGAATAAAGAAAAACTTCATCAATTTGTTACCGACGGAGGAAATAAATTGACAATCGTTGAATTGGAAAACTTGGAATCATATTTTGATTTTGAAGTTGACACAAATGGTTGGGCTTCGGTTGTACTTGCAAGATTACTTGTAGATAAATTACTACCCGAAGAAGTTGATAGAATCATCTATTTAGATGGAGATACTTTAGTTTTAGAAAATATTCGGGAGCTATGGGAAGTAGATTTGGAGGGGAAAGTCCTTGGAATGTGCCCAGAACCGACAGCTTCGTCTGAGAGAAGAGAAGGCTTAAATTTGGGTACGTATACATATCATAATGCGGGAGTTCTTCTAATCGATTTGAAACGGTGGCGTTCAAAAAGTATAGGAACAATTATTTTTGATTATTATAAAGAAAAAAATGGAGAGCTTTTTGCTAATGATCAAGATGCACTGAATGGAGCGTTGAAAGAAGAGATAAAAACACTCTCAATCACTTATAATTATTTTAATATTTTTGATGTTTATCCATATCGTACATTGGAAAAATTAAGTAGGCCTTCAACGTTTATTTCAAAAGAAGAATTTGTAAAAATTCGTAAGCAACCACGTATTGTTCATTTTTTAGGCGAAGAACGTCCATGGAGAATCGGAAATAAACATCGATTTAGAGAGGACTATGTTTCTGCATTAAATCAGACGCCATGGAGAGGTACTCAATTTGAGAGTGGTTGGCAGCTTTACTTTTTCTGCTTTAATCTTTTTAACATGGTTATGAAGCCTTTTCCTATGTTGCGCTATAAAATTATTACAGTCTTAATTCCTGTATTCATGAAATATAGGAAAATTAGATTACAAAAAGGAGTCTAGGTGTGAAGTTTTCCGTTATTATCCCAGCGTACAATGTTGCTGATTATCTGGAAGAATGTGTGTATAGTGTACTGAATCAGACTTATGAAGAATTTGAAATATTGTTGGTAGATGACGGTTCTACAGATGGTAAAACCTCCAATATATGCGATAAATTAGCAGCTAAAGATGATAGGGTGAAGGTATTTCATCAGTCTAATGGGGGATTATCTGCAGCCAGAAATACAGGGATAAAGAACGCTAGTGGTGACTATATTTTATTTTTAGATGGAGATGATTTTTGGACCGATATATGCTTTTTAGATGAAATTAATAGAGAAATAATTTCACATGACGAAGTTATTGATGCAGTTATCTATCCATTTTCCTACTTTTACGGTAAGGATGATGTAGCAGTTCGAAATTTTTCTAAAAAATTACCGTTTCATCAGGTTATTACAGATACGCGCTTACTCGTTGAAACAGGAGCCCTAATCACCCCTGCTTGGAATAAGTGTGTCAGAAGAGATAAATTTACCTCTGCTCTTAATTTCTTGAATGGATATCTATATGAAGATGGTATTTGGTGTGCAAATCTCTTGAAAGAGTTGAATGTATTTATTGTTGTAAATAATACACAATGCATGTATCGTCAGAACCGACAAGGAAGTATTACAAATAATGTCACGCTTCGACATGTAGAACATGCCTTTAGAGGAATTGAAGAAAATTTAAAGAATTTTAAACAACTATCGAATGAGAAACAAGAAGCACTTTTGATTTATTTATCAAATTCTTATATTTCCATCTTGCCATTTGTATTTCCATATCTGAATAATTCTGATATAAAAATGTTTGTGAAAAAATTTAGATATTTGCTAAAATATTCACATAGGGTAGAACTTGTTTCTTTTAGAATCTCAGGTTTAATGACCAGAGTTCTGGGGATATATGTATCAACATTTATTCAAAACAAACTTTTGAAAATTTATAAAAGTAGATAATAATAGAAAGTGATTGGTAACACTGTGAAAAGGTGGATTAGAAATTTCACAACGCGATTATTTATCTTATCAGGTAAATACAAGCTATTGTTTTATATATTAGAGCTTACCAAAAATATTGCAAAGTTTTTCTGGAGAATTCCAAAATATATAAAGCGAACTCTACTAGCTTTGCAACGTGATAAACAACGTAGAAATAATTATTCAGATATCAAAAATCGTTACTTGATTTACACAATTTATGAACATCAATCGTCTTTACAGGACTATAAAGTAATTTTTTTAGAGGCGTTGGCTAAAATTTCTCGAGATGTTTTAATTGTTGTAAATGGTAAACTTCCACAGGCTGATATAAATCGTTTAGCACAATATGGTAAGGTTTTGGAAAGAGAAAATGAGGGGTATGACGTTGCGGCTTTCCGGCAGGGGATAATACATACTGGAAAAGAGGCGTTACAACAGTATAATCAGCTCATCTTGGTTAATGATACGAATATTGGTCCTTTTAGAGATTTGGAAGAGGTTTTCTCTGAGTTTAATTCCAGTCAGCTAGACTTTTGGGGAATTTCGATGGGTGAGGAGCAGCTAGACTTTACCGGCTATAACCCTTATGGTAAAATTCCTAAGCACTTACAGTCATATTTTGTTGTTATTGAAAATAGCTTGCTTAGGTATGAAGGATTTTATGATTATTGGGAAAAGCTCTCTGATACGGATTCTCGTAATAAGGCAATTGGAAAACATGAAACTGTGTTTGCAAAATATTTTTATGATCGAGGCTTTAAGTATGATGCATTGATTAAAGACACGAAAGATAGTGCATTGTATATTCATCCGCTTAAATTATTAAAGCAAGGTTGTCCATTAGTTAAGTATTCGGCCTTTAGAAATTATGACAGAGAACAATATTTTTGGCATGGTTTAGAAAGAGAATCTGAGATTCCGGATTTGATGGAGTATATTGCTAAGGAAACAGATTATCCGATTGAAGTGGTGTCTTCTATATTAGAAGATTTTAAAACTAGAGAAAATCAATCTTATATTTTGATTATTGATGGTGTCGAAAATATTATTCCACAATGTACACGTTATCGTGTGTTAAATAAGGCTGAGCAATTGCGAGAACTTGGTTATACAGTTCGAGTGATAAATAATTCTCGTGTACAACTTCAGGATGCACAGTTTGCTAGTCATATTATTATTTATAGAGCTCCATTCAATGATATGCTGAAAGAAATTTGTAGGGCGGCACACATAAAGAACAGACCTGTTTATTTTGATATTGATGATTTGGTTTTTGATACAAAATTTACAGATGAACTTGAATTTACCCAAGGCTTGAGCAAGAGAGAGAAAAAAGGTTATGATACAAGTGTCTTAGCTTACAAAAAAATGCTTTCTCTCTGCGACTATGCTATCACATCGACTTCGAAATTGAAAGACGAGCTTGAACAATATAAAAACAAGGTTATCTTGAATCGCAATGTCATGTCTAAAGAATTAGTTGAGCGTAGTTTACAAGTTAAGAAAAATTCGAACGACAATAAAGTCAAAATAGGATATTTCTCAGGGTCAATTACACACAACGAAAATTTTGATTTAATTAGTCAAGCATTGCTACATCTGCTTCAAAAGTACCCGCAAGTGGAATTACATATAGTAGGATATTTAGACATTCCTAAACCATTCCAAAAATTCAAAAAACAGATTGTGAGTCATGAGTATGTTGATTGGAGAAAGCTTCCAAATTTAATTTCACAAGTTGATATTAACTTGGCGCCGCTTGTAACCACAACTTTTAATGAAGCAAAGTCGGAAATTAAATGGATAGAAGCGGCAGCAGTTAAAGTTGTGACAGTTGCAAGTAATCTTGGAGCATTTGAAGAAATGATTCAAGATGGAGTGACTGGAGTTCTAGCAGATGATAACGAATGGGAAAGTAAATTGGAGAGATTGATTCTTGAACAAGACTTGAGAGAACAAATAGCAGAAAATGCTTTTGAATTTGTAATGAATCATTGCACTACAGCAAATAGAATTAATGATTTTTTGAAAGAAGAGTTAGTCTAATGAAACGTATTTTGTTTATTTCTCCTACGACTAGTATGGATAATGGTGCGGAGAAGTCTATTTATTATCTAATGAAGTACCTTATTCAACTGGGACACACAGTTATAAATGTTACTCATGCAATAGGAGGGGAACCGCAAGATAAGCATGAGCAACTTTATAAAATGATAGGGGTTAAGAATTACTATTTGCCAACTGTCAAGTGGTGGTGGCCGGATGCACCAGGTGGAGAAATCCTTAATAGAGAAGAGGCTACAAGCTACTATCGCCAGAATGTTCAGGACATAGCTGAAATTATTGAGCAAAATGAGATAGACTTGGTTATTTCAAATACTGTTAATGTTTTTCAGGGAGCAATTGCTGCCTCATGTCAAAAGGTTCCCCATTTTTGGCTAATTCATGAATTCCCTAAAAATGAGTTTGCTTATTATGCTGATAAAATTGACTTCATAGAAGAGTATTCTTCAGAATTATTTAGTGTGACTGGAGAGTTAAATAATTTTTTAACACCACTATTTAATAAGAAAGTCCATCCGTTTATTTCTTATACTGAGCAAGAAACAAAAGATTTAAAAAAAGGCAACCAAGTTAGAATTGTTTCTGTTGGTCGATTAACAGAAGGAAAAAATCAATTAGAACTTATAAAAGCATATAAGACACTAAATAGATTAGATATTGAATTGGTTTTTATTGGAGGATGGGATAGTAAATACAAAGCTATTTGTGATGAATATATCCATGAAAATAAATTACAGAAAAATGTTAGATTTTTAGGTAACTTAGATAATCCTTGGGAAGAAGTAACTGATAGAGATATCTGTGTTTTCCCCTCATCTATGGAAACTTTTGGCTTAGTCTATGTTGAAGCAATCTTAAGAGGGCTTCCAGTAATTTTATCAGATAATTTAGGACATTTGACGGCATTTGAAATATTTTCAGCAGGTCAAATTTATAAATTGGGCGATATAGAAGAGTTGGTGACTAAGTTAGAGCAAGTGATTGAATCCTTTAGAGATTTTTCAGATAGGGCTCGGCTTGATGTGGAACGTTTACGTACTCTATATACACCGGAAGTTGCATATAAAGAAATACTGAACGGCATCAATCACTTAGAATATATTGGATACCAAAATACAAATTTAAGTCACATAAAAGAGTTACTGACTTTAAATATGCATCCAACAAGATTGGAGCGTTATGCAAGATTGATCAGCAATATCACGACAAAAATCAGACATAAACTTCGACTTTAATAAATAATAGGATAGCTATGCTAAAATATGTATATTACAGTTTCTTCAAATGAGTAGTAGAATCTGAAAAATTATATAGAATTCTAGTTTTAGAGAGAAAAAATGAAAGTATTAATGATTATCCCTGCCTACAATGAAGAAGAAAGTATCCTTCAAACTGTTCAGGGAATTATAGATTATAGAAATAGTGTCAATTTTCAATTGGATTATGTTGTCATCAATGATGGTTCAACAGATAGCACGAAAGAAATTTTGATTCAAAATAAATTAAATGCTGTTCACCTAGTACAAAATTTAGGTATTGGTGGAGCTGTTCAGACGGGATATAAATATGCCTTGGACAATGACTATGACGTAGCAGTTCAATTCGATGGTGATGGGCAACATGACATTCGTTCCTTAAATAGCTTAATTCAGCCAATCTTAGTTGGTCAAGCTGATATGGTGATTGGCTCACGCTTTGTTGGTGAAACCTTGTCAGAATTTCAAACTAGTTTTATGAGAAGATTTGGAATAGGCATTATTTCAAATATGATAAAACTAACAACTGGAAAACGCATTTGGGATACAACATCTGGTTATCGTTTGGGAAATAGAAAAGTAATTGCTCAATTCGCCAGACGATACCCTACTAAATATCCGGAACCAGAATCAACTGTTCATTTACTAAAGCAAAATTTCCAAGTAGTAGAAGCACCTGCTAATATGTTTGAGAGAGCAGGAGGGGTTTCTTCGATTACTCCATTTAAGTCCATCCGCTACATGGTAGAAGTTTGCTCATCTATTTTGATTGCATCGCTTATGAAGGAGGGGGAATAATGACTATACAAGCATTAGCTATGTTTCTTGCCTCACTAGGTTTTTTGTATTTTATTTTTAGGAATATTAATAAAAATAAGATTTTATTCGAACATGCCTTTATGTGGATTGTTATTGGCTTCGGACTGATTGTTTTTGCACTCTTTGATGTTATTCCCATTAAATTGGCTTATTTATTCGGGTTTGGTCTGACTTCCAATTTCTTGTTATCTGTGGCAATTTTTGTTCTCTTGGTGATTGGATTTTTGCATAGTATGGCTTTATCTCAACAAAAGCAGCAGATTAAAAATTTAATTCAAGAAGTATCAATGGCTAAAAAAAGAATCTCTGAGTTGGAGGAGCATCATGCAGAATAACCATACATTTGTTATCTGTGCTTATGGAGATAGTAAGTATCTAGAAGAATGCATCCATTCGTTAAAGCAGCAAACACTTCAATCACAACTCATCCTATACACTAGTACTCCGAGTGAATATATAGAACAAATTTGCCAAAAGAATGCAATCGTAATGCATACCGCGCAAGGAGGTGGTATTGGAAAAGATTGGAATTTAGCACTCTCTTTTGTAACAACCCCTTATGCTACAATTGCTCATCAAGATGATATTTATTTACCAGACTATTGTGAAAAAATAATGTCTCAGATGACAGAGGAAACGTTGATTGCTTATTCAGATTACCAGGAAGTTAAGGAAGGTGTGGCTATTCCCTTAACTTCAAACTTGAAAATCAAGCAACTCATGTTACGGACAATGGCCATGTTTCCCAAATGGAAGTTTTGGCGGAATAGGGTTTTAGCTTTTGGTAATCCAATTTCTTGTCCAGCTGTGACCTATAATTTGAAGAAACTGAATGATTTCAAGTTTAATGAAGCAATGAAAGTTTCTCTTGATTGGTTTGCTTGGTATCAGATTGCACAAAAAAATGGTAGCTTTACCCTTGTAGATGAGAGTTTGATGTATCATCGCATTCATGAAGAATCTGAGACGACAAATAGCATTGAAAACAATATTCGTACAAAAGAAGACTATGAAATGTATTTGTTGTTCTGGCCAAAGTTTATTGCCAAGTTTCTCCTGAGTTACTATGTTAAGAGTCAAGAGACGAATAGCTAAAATAGTTTAGCTATTGATCGTTGTGTTCCCACCAATTCCTACTCAAAATATTTCAAAAGCGTTTCAGAAGTTTTACAAACCAACTAATATTGTCATGTAAATGTAATAAAAAATTTCAAAAGATAGAGGTTTTCATAGGAAAATCTCTTTTTTTGTGCTAGAATAATAGATGGAGGTCCGATATGATCAAAATTTTTGGTAAAATTCGTTACCATTGGCAACCGGATTTATCATGGGCCATTATTTACTGGTCACTTACCTTCACGCCTATTTTCATTGGTATGACACTTTTATTGGAAAAGTTGAGAGTGTCAAGATTATTTATCTTACTTCTCTCTCTCTTTGCTGTATTAGTAGTGCTTGGCTTACATCGCTATTTCGAGATAAAAGAAAAGCATTTACGGATTGCTTCGGCTAATCCTTTTGCAGTACAGAAAATTGAAATTGCTACCATAGAAAAAATTGAAGTTTCTTATCTAGCCATTCGCATATTTTCACAAGAATTTCCCAATGGGCAGGTGTATCACATGCGCAAATGGCCGAAAAAATACTTTATTAACCATTTAGCTATTCATAATTGCTTCAAGGGTGAGATTGAATTAATAGACCATTTAATAAAACAGGATTATTTTGAAGAGTATTATACAAAAAAAGCCAAATCAATCCGTTGAAATGGCTTTTGTAGGACATGATTTGATGGCTTTGAGAATATCTGGATTGGGTTCAATCGTTTTCTCAAATTGTGAGTCGTCTGAAAAAACAACGATACCGTCGTCATCATAATCGAATATAGATGAATAGGTTTGGCAGAGCCCGCAGGCAATGCACCGTTCAGGAATAAGTTTTATTTTCATATTAGTATTGTAATCATATTTTAATAAAAATACAAGGAGTTTTCTCGATAATGTCACAAGAGCCATGGAATGAAGAAGTTTATCAAACAGAAACAGTTAGTCGAAAAGAACGTTTAAACAAGG
This sequence comes from Streptococcus sp. 2022WUSS037, assembly GCF_044427225.1. Lineage (NCBI taxonomy): Bacteria > Bacillati > Bacillota > Bacilli > Lactobacillales > Streptococcaceae > Streptococcus > Streptococcus sp. 2022WUSS037. The sequence goes on from NZ_JAOTGJ010000021.1 coordinate 23,015, forward strand.
GAGTAGCAAGTACAACAGTATTTACAGTCTTGGCAATTATTTTCTTTGTTATCGTACTGATTATTGGTATCACTGCCATCTATTTGTCGGTTGGAGGAAGTAAAACAGATTCAACTAAAGAATTCTATAATCCAAGCTCCGCAGCAGTTGTAGCAGAAAGTTCAACTTCAGTTGCAGAAACACAGGAGTCTACTTCTACTGATGCGACAGAAACAGAAACAACGGAAACAAGTTCCAGTCTAGCAGAAGCTACGGATGGCTCTACCCTTACTGTTCAAGCAGGTGAAGGTGTTGGACAATTAGCCGCACGTGGCGGGATTTCAATTGCTGAGTTAGAGCGATTAAATCCAGAGAAAATGACCACAGGGTCTTGGCTTGCACACCCAGGTGATGTAGTTCGTATTAGATAAAGAGGAGTTATGAAATCAATTCAAATTGCAATTGACGGTCCAGCTTCAAGTGGGAAGTCAACGGTTGCTAAAATTATTGCTAAAAATTTTGGATATACTTACTTAGATACAGGCGCTATGTATCGCTCGGCTACCTATCTAGCCTTGACAAACGGCATAGAGGTTACAGATCAAAATAGAATCGTGGCCTTGCTTGCTCAGTATCCTATTCGATTTGGGCGTGATGAAAATGGCCAACAATTAGTTTTTGTGGGTGATGAAGATGTTACTTTGCCAATTCGTGATAACCAAGTAACAAATAATGTGTCGGCAGTAGCAGCACTTCCTCTAGTACGGGAAGAATTGGTACGCCTGCAACAGGAAATTGCCCAGGCTGGTGGTATTGTCATGGATGGTCGCGATATTGGAACAGTTGTTTTACCACAGGCAGAACTCAAAATATTCCTTATTGCCTCTGTTGAAGAGCGTGCCCTTCGTCGATTTAAGGAAAATACGGAACGTGGCATTGAGACCGACTTGGAATCTCTAAAGCAGGAAATTGCGGCTCGTGACTATAAAGATTCTCATCGAGAAGTTTCTCCTTTAAAGGCAGCAGATGATGCCATTACCTTTGATACAACAGGAGTATCCATCGAAGGTGTAGTGAAATTTATTTCCGAAAAAGCGAAAGAAATTCTTGACAAGTAGTTTTAGACATGTTAGAATAGTCGTATTGAGAAAAGCAGAAGTGAGAGCTTCTCGCCTTGCGACTAACGTTGTCTGGCTCTACGGATTAAGATTTCTTCGGAAAGAATAATGGTGTAGTGCGGACTTGTTTAGCAAGTCCGTTTCGTTTTTCTCGAAAAATATAAAATGAGGTGAAAAGCCATAGCAAAGCAAGATTTGTTCATCAATGATGAAATTCGAGTGCGTGAAGTTCGTCTTATCGGTCTTGAGGGTGAACAGTTGGGAATCAAACCGCTCAATGAGGCTCAGGCCATTGCTGATAGCGCCAACGTGGATTTAGTATTGATTCAACCACAAGCTAAACCACCAGTAGCGAAAATTATGGACTACGGTAAGTTCAAATTTGAATATCAGAAGAAACAGAAAGAACAACGCAAAAAACAAAGTGTTGTCACTGTAAAAGAAGTGCGTCTAAGTCCAGTTATTGATAAAGGGGACTTCGAGACAAAACTTCGTCATGCCCGTAAATTCCTTGAAAAAGGAAATAAGGTTAAGGTTTCGATCCGTTTCAAGGGTCGTATGATTACCCACAAAGAAGTTGGAGCGAAAGTATTAGCTGAGTTCGCTGAAGCAACCCAAGATATTGCCATTATCGAACAACGCGCTAAGATGGATGGACGTCAAATGTTTATGCAATTGGCCCCAGCTTCAGATAAAAAATAAGCTTTTTAAGCAAAAGGAGAATTAACATGCCAAAACAAAAAACTCACCGCGCATCAGCTAAACGTTTCAAACGTACAGGTTCTGGTGGATTGAAACGCTTCCGCGCTTATACTTCACACCGTTTCCACGGTAAAACTAAAAAACAACGTCGTCACCTTCGTAAAGCAGGTATGGTACATGCTGGTGACTTCAAGCGTATCAAATCAATGCTTACAGGTTTGAAATAAGCCGACTTACTAGAATTTAGATTATCATTTGGAGGAAAATTAAATGGCACGTGTTAAAGGTGGCGTTGTTTCTCGTAAACGCCGTAAACGTATTTTAAAATTAGCTAAAGGTTATTACGGAGCTAAACATCTCTTGTTCCGCACTGCGAAAGAACAAGTAATGAACTCTTACTACTATGCATACCGTGACCGCCGTCAGAAAAAACGTGATTTCCGTAAATTGTGGATCACTCGTATTAACGCGGCTGCTCGCATGAACGGTTTGTCATACTCACAATTGATGCACGGTTTGAAATTGGCTGAAATCGAAGTAAACCGCAAAATGCTTGCTGACTTGGCAGTAAACGATGCAGCAGCTTTCACAGCTCTTGCAGATGCTGCTAAAGCAAAACTTGCTAAATAAGTATATAAAATAAAGAGTTTGGTCTATGTACCAAGCTCTTTATTTTGTTTTAATTTGCTCATGGCTTGCTAAATTTCAATATGAATGATATACTTAACTGGTAAATTAAAAAGGCGACAAATTTTATTTTATGAAGTAAATGGATATGGAGATGAAGCTGGGCAAAAAGCCCAGCACCGCTTCTCAACATTAGTGTCAACATCTCAGAGCAGTGGTTGATTGGCAGATTTGTTCGTGTTTTACACTCCAAATCTGACCATTACGACTGTTGCGAACAAAGTTCGCTTCATCTCCAACCTCAAACTGTCTCCCAGACAGTTTGAGCTGTGCGGGGGTGGGAGTGAAACAGTCTGGGAATAGACTGTTTCAGCTCAACAACTAGAAATAAAGACTTGTTGACGAACTCTTCTATGAATGGTCGAGTCCTTTCCCACTCCCATTTATCATGTCAATAATATAAATATAATAGTAAGTAAGGAGAGAAACAGTGATATGAAACAAGGTAAGACTTTGCTTTATGTAGCAGGAGTATCGCTTATTTGTGCTGTAGCATTGGTAACCTATCAAGTGTCTAATTATAAAGAGCAATCGAGCCATCAAAAAATAACAAGCATAGAAACATCGCAATCAAAGCAATCAAAAGAGATTCCTTCAGATTCGAAAAAGGAAGTTCCAGGGATTGATAAGGCGACGGATGATGGTTTTTTACTCACTGATGAGTCACAAATTGAGGAAAAAACTGATTTAGGAATTATTGTCAATCATGGCGATCATAAGCACTTTTTCTTTTATTCAGATTTAAAGAATACAAAATGGGCTTATTTAATTCCTGAAAACTATCAAGAAAAAAATCATTCTTCTCAACCTAAGAGAAGTCAATTATTGTCAGGATCGAAACAGACCGAAGATGAATACGTTTTTGATCCTAAAGATATTGTCGCAGAGGATGCCAATGGCTATACTGTTCGGCATGGGGATCATTATCACTATATTTTAAAATCAAGCTTAGGTGGCACGACACACAGGCAATTGACCTCTGATAGTCGTCAATCGCCAACTCTTCCTATCGTTCACCAACAGGAAGGGATTCCGGGGATTGATTTTCAAACGAGTGATGGTTTCTTGTTTGATGGGCAAAATATCAGCGGTGTAACGGAAACCGGGATTCTAGTAAGGCATGGGAAACATTTGCATCTTATTCATTTTGAAACATTGAAAAAGAGTAAATGGTCTTATCTTGTGAATCAGTATAAACCAAATGTTGAGTCGGATAAGAAGTCATTGTCCGAGGTAGAAAATACTGAGTATCAAACCAAATTGGACTACTTAGCAAAAGAACTGAATTTAGAGCCATCACGTCTTAAGAAAGTCATTGTTGACGGTCAAATTGGATTAGAATATCCGCATGGCGATCACACACATATTGTTTTATTAAAGGAAATTGATACAAGGAAGCCGTTTGAAAGTCCGGAGGATCGTATTCTTAAGCAAAAGGATGGAGAAACTCTTGAACAGAGAAAAGAACGTCTCATTAAACAGTACATGGAGCGTTTTAAAGTAAAACGTGAGGACATTACAATTGATGGGAACTATATGAGTGTACGCCATGGGGACCATGCGCACGTTTATAAAATTGATCCTAGTTTGCCAGATGATCCTGAGCGTGATGTTAAGACCGAAACGGTAAATTTTGCTATTGAGAAACAATCGGTATATGGGCCTTTTTATACAGAAGGTTCAACAGAAAATTTAACACGTAATGGTGTCCACCAAAAGTATCATCCGGAAGGTCTTCAGGATATTAAAAATTTCATTCTAGTAACATTCAGTACAAATAGTGATTTTGGTGATTTTGTCGTTAATGGTAAAAAAACGAAGAGAGTTTATTATTTGGTTCGTAAAGATTTAAATTGGGAGGATTTGAACATCGCCTATCCGCAGACCCTTCAACAAAAGGGACGCGTCTTTAACGGTTGGAATGCTATTTTGCCAAAGTCTGGCAAGATGGCAAGAGAACATCAGAGTTTTTATGCTGATTTTGATACTGTTTATCGTAAGCCGACAAAAAATATTTACACTCCAAGTGATGATGTTTCAAATATTGATTTATCAGACTATGTACCTGTCAAATATAGTGCGATAGCCAATGGTCGTTTAAAATTAAATGGTGAGATTCGAGCAGGCTTCATATACTTTGTGAAATCTGACTTAACTTGGAAACAAGCTAAGGAGCAGGGGCTTGTTGTACCAGAACCAGTTCCAAGTAAAGATTATGAATTTATCGAGTTTAGGACAGTTATTACCGGTGGAGAAAAAGATACAGATTATGTTAGTGCCACAACGAGCTTGGCAGCATTTGGGACAACAGCTCCTCGTATAGGGCCATATATTGCCGAAAATACGGATAATCCAACGGACATCAATGATCCAAGTAGACATCCAAATTACCATTGGCATGATCCAAAGAATTATGTAGCTCTTGCATTTCGAGCAGGTGAAGGCGGTCAACTTCAGACCCATTTGGGAACTAGTAAAACAGTGGTTTACCTTGTCAGAAAAGGGTTAACATTGAACCAAGCTGGAATTTTTCCGCCATCTTTGAAGAGTGATACAGGTTATAAACGAGATTATACAAAGCCGATTATTCCAAATGTAGCATGGGACACACCTATTTTGGAAGATACTGTCTACGATATTCATTTCGATAAAGTTGAAAGTGATAGCAAAGATGGGACAGTTGAGAAAGGGAACGCTTGGTTGCCTGGAAATCCACTGCCGAATACTCCAGATGTCCCTAATGGAGAAGAGAACGCAGATAGCTGGTTAGATGATTTGTTGACACCTAGTTCAGAAGTAGAAACTGTAACAGACATTGAAACTACAACAGAAGATACAAAAGCAACTGAAAGTAGTACTGTTGCACCCATAGATGTCCCTAAGAATCCATCAGCAGGGGAAGAGTCTAGTGAGGATTCTATATTTCCTTGATGCAATAGAGATGAGTGATTTGAAATAGTGGTCTAATACTCTTCGAAAATCAAAATCAGACGTTGTTGACTTGATTTGATGAGTGGGAGCGGGAAAGAACTCGACTGGTCAAAAAAGAGTTCGTCTTCCCGCCCCCGAACAGTTGATTAGGTCAGATTTGGAGTGTAAAACACGAACAAATCTGCCAATCAACCACTGCGCTGAGATGTTGACACGAACCCTGAGAAGCGAGATTAAACTTTTTGCCCAGCCTCAGCCTGTTACCTTGAAACAAAATAGTAACAGGGTTCTATCTGCTAAGTAGAAACGAACTACGTTCGCTCTATCTCCAACCTCCAAAGGTTCCCCAAACCTTTGGAGCTAGCCTGTTTTTGATTTTCATTGAGTATAAAAGGCTTAGAATCAATGTAGTAACTGACATGATTCTAAGCCTTTTAGTGTATTACTGCGAATTTGAACTGGTACTTGTTGAGCTTGTACCAGTATTTGGTGTGCTAGTAGCAGTTGTACTACCGTGAAGTTCTAGGTAGCTTGGTGCTTTAAATAGTTCAATTGTTGATTTATTGCCGTTTTTACTATACAAACTTGTCGATTGTGTACCAAGTTTATTCTCTAGTGCAATCTCGGCAGCCAATGAGTCAATGTAGTTATATTGGCTTGAATCCAAGGCTGGCAATCCATTGTCGAAGAATCGGATAAGATCACCAGTTTGAATGGCATCGCTAGTCGCTAGTTGTGCTGCAGTAGCTTCTTTAATTGCATCAATTTCTTTTTGAGTTGTCTCATCTGGATTTGTAATTTCAAGACCAGTTTCTGTATAGTAGATTTTACCTTCGTAGCTAGTGTATTTTGGTGTGATGAAACTGCCAGCGGTTCGAAGAGCCACAATTTGGCTGTGTTGGCTGGAAAGTAGGTCTTGACCAACTTGAAGATAGTTATCGGATTTGATTCCTAAAAGATGTTCGAGAGTAGGAAGTGCATCAATCTCACCACCATAGGTATCAAAAATCCCACCGTTGGTCATTCCAGGTACAACAATCATATATGGAACACGTTGCATCATGGCATTGTCAAAATCTGACCAAGTCTGTGAATCTTTTCCAATCAATGGTGCCAAGTTAGGATTGCGTGAATTAGAAATCCCATAGTGATCACCATAGAGGACGATGACGGAGTTTTCGTACAAGCCAGTCGCTTTTAAGTAATCGAAAAATGCCTTTATGGACGCATCGAGATAGTTGGCAGTAGCAAAATAACCATTAATGGTTTCATCATCTGTATTGGCTAATGGGAAGCCAATCTCATCCCCAATCAAGCTGGTTGTATAGGGGTAGTGGTTGGAAACTGTGATAAATTTGGTATAGAAGGGTTGCTGTAAATGTTCAAGATATTGGATAGAGTCGGCGAACATGATTTTATCATTCAGACCGTATTGGAATGAATTTTCAGCAGTGGCTTCGGAGAAGTAGGATTGATCAAAGAAGTAATTGTAACCCCACTGTTTATAGGTGTTGTTCCTATTCCAGAAACTGGCTGCGTTACCGTGGAATACAGCAGATGTATAGCCGCCATTTTGAGAGAGAATATATGGTGCAGCTTGCTGGGTATTGCTTCCACCATATTGGACCATGAAAGAGCCTTGATTGAGTCCAAAAAGTGAGGTCTCAATCATGGTTTCGGCATCAGAGGTTTTACCTGCCTTCACTTGGTTAAAGAAATTAGAAAAGGCGAGAGTAGAGCTAGAATGATACAGAGAATTGAGGAAAGGTGTGACTTCGTATTCGACACCGTTGACGTTCAACTTATAGTCAATAACAAATTGTTGTAAGCTTTCTAGGTGGAGATAGATAACATTTCGTCCTTTGGCAATACCGAAGTAGTTGTCATTCGGTTGAGCATAATGTTCTGTAATATATTGTTTTACAGGCTCCAGGTCTGAGGCAGTGGCCCCAGAGCGATCCTTATGGGCATTGTAGGTTTGATTAGCATTGTAGCCAAGGAAAGCTGGTAACCCAAGGGCTCTGACGATATAAGTATTAGAAAATCCTCTCGTAAGTAGCTCAGGTCTATCAATTTCTGCTAAAAAGAGATTGATAGAGAACAATAATACTGAAAAGGCTGTGATGGCAAAGCTAGATTTTTTATGAAATGGAGTTTTGTCCCAGTGAAATGCCTTACGGTAAACTAAGAAACCAAAAGCTATAAAATCAAGAAAATAGACAATATCCCATAGCCTAAATAACTTAAGAGCTGCTTCTCCTAGTCCAGCAGATACGCTAGAGGTAGCCATCATGGTAGAAATGGAGATATAATCGGAAAATTCTCTATAATAGACTGCATTTGAAAAGAGCCAGGCGAAAAGAACAATATAAATGGTCATCGCTACACTATAGAATGCCTTCGTATTCTTTATATAAAGCGAGAGACCAAGCAATAAAATTCCTACTGGTAGAGGATTCATAATAGCGATAAAATTTTGGAAAAATCCTTGGGTATCTAAATTAAAATCAACATAGTAGGCCCAGAGTGTTTTGAGCCAGTAAATGATTAGCAAAATCAAGACGAAGCCAAGTCGAGTTTGTCCGCTCTTCTTGACGTAGTCAATTAGTTTTTTCACAATAAAACCTCATGGTCCTTTCTAAAAGCTTAGTTCATTATACCATAATTTTAAAATAAGCCTCAAAGTTTAGAGTTTTTTTGGCATATATGAAGAAACATGTTATAATAATTCTATGAAAATAAAGGTAAACCGTATTGCAGAACAGAAAATAAACAGAGGGATTCAACTCTTGGATAGCGCTGATTTTTCAGGTTTTTCGTTTGATGAAGACAGGCTGGCTGTTTTGTATTCAGAATCTGGAAGCTATTTAGGTCAGGCTTATTTGTCCAAACAGAATAAGGGAATAGGCTGGCTGTTTAGTAGAAGCAACCAAGACTTGACCGTGGATTTTTTTGTTAAATTATTCGTGGATGCTAAACAGAAACGTCAACATTTTTATCAATCTGAGATGACGAATGCTTTTCGTTTATTTAATCAAGATGGAGATAATTTTGGTGGAATGACGGTTGACTTGTATGATGAATACGCAGTTTTTTCATGGTATAATACCTTTATTTATTCTGTTAAAGAGATGATTGTTGCTGCCTTTCAACAGGTATTTCCAGAAGTAAGAGGAGCTTATGAGAAGATTCGTTTTAAAGGTTTGGCCTTTGAGTCTGCTCATCTTTATGGAGAAGAAGCACCTGAGTATTTCACTGTTTTGGAAAATGGAGTTCACTATCAGGTCTTTATGAATGATGGACTGATGACGGGAATCTTTTTGGATCAGCATGAGGTACGTGGTTCCCTGGTGGATGGTCTGGCGGCAGGCAAGTCACTTTTGAACATGTTTTCGTACACGGCAGCATTTTCTATTGCTGCTGCCATGGGCGGAGCAGGGGAAACGACTTCTGTCGACTTAGCCAAACGCTCTCGAGAACTTTCTAAAGCTCACTTTAAGGTTAATAGTTTAGACTTAGATAATCATCACTTTGTAGTAATGGATGTATTTGAATATTTCAAATATGCCAAACGTAAAGGCTTGACTTATGATGTGATTGTCTTGGATCCACCAAGCTTTGCACGAAATAAGAAACAAACCTTTTCAGTAGCCAAAGATTACCACAAGTTGATTTCTCAATCTTTGGAAATACTAAATACAGGTGGAACTATTATCGCTTCGACCAACGCCGCAAATGTTTCTGTTGAAAAATTTAAGCGGCAGATTGAAAAAGGTTTTGGTGTTAGAAAACACCGTTATGAGGCAAGTTACCGCTTGCCAGCCGATTTTGTAATCAATAAAAATGATGAAAGTAGTAATTACCTAAAGGTCTTTACGATACAGGTAGATAAATGAAAATAGTAGTTCCTATTATGCCTAGAAATCTGGAAGAGGTAGAGGCCATTGATGTAGAACGTCTAGCAGAGGCAGATATTGTTGAATGGCGAGCAGACTATCTTCCGAAAGATGATATTTTAAGAGTAGCACCTGCTATATTTGAAAAATGTAATGGTAAGGAAGTGGTTTTCACCATTCGGACAACACGTGAAGGTGGCCACTTGGATTTGGACGATCAAGAATATGTCAATTTAATCAAAGAAGTTGCAGCGCTTTATCAGCCAGATTATATTGATTTTGAATATTATTCTTATAAGTCGGTTTTTGAGCAGATGTTGGAGTTTCCTAATCTTGTGTTGAGTTATCATAATTTTGAGGAAACACCGTCTAATTATATGGAAATCATGTCTGAACTGACTAGCCTGTCACCAGCTGTTGTTAAAATGGCTGTAATGGCTAAGTCAGAGCAGGATGTCCTAGATGTTATGAATTATACTCGTGGTTTTAAATCGCTGAACACCGAGCAGACATTTGCGACAATCGCTATGGGTGAACTAGGGAAGTTAACGCGTATTGCAGGTGTGATTACAGGATCCTGCTGGACTTTTGCCAGCTTAGATGAAACATCTGCACCTGGACAGATGTCTTTAGGCAATACTCGTAAGTTTTTGGAAATTTTGGAGAATTAAGTATGCGTTATTTAACAGCTGGTGAGTCTCATGGACCACGTCTAACAGCCATTATTGAGGGAGTTCCAGCTGGTCTTCCTTTAACAGCTGAGGATATTAATGAAGATTTAAAACGTCGCCAGGGGGGATACGGTCGTGGTAGTCGGATGCAGATTGAAACAGACCGCGTAGAGATTACGGCTGGTGTTCGTCACGGTAAGACAACCGGTGCCCCGATTACATTGAATGTGACCAATAAAGACCATCAAAAATGGTTGGATATTATGGCAGTTGAGGACATCGAAGAGAAGCTCAAAAGTAAGCGTCGTATCAAACATCCACGACCAGGACATGCTGACCTAGTTGGTGGTATGAAATATCGCTTTGATGATTTGCGTAATTCCTTGGAGCGTTCTAGTGCGCGTGAGACAACTATGCGTGTGGCTGTTGGTGCGGTTGCCAAACGGATTTTGGCTGAGTTGGATATTGAAATTGCTAACCATGTAGTCGTTTTCGGAGGGAAGGAAATTGATGTCCCAGATGGTTTAAGCGTAGCAGAAATCAAAGAGCGTGCAGCCCAGTCAGAAGTATCCATTGTCAACCAAGAGCGTGAAGAAGAAATCAAAGCCTATATTGATCAAATCAAGCGAGATGGAGATACTATTGGCGGAGTGATTGAGACTGTTGTTGGAGGAGTTCCAGCTGGCTTGGGATCATATGTGCAATGGGATAAAAAGTTAGATGCAAAATTAGCGCAGGCTGTTGTTTCAATCAATGCTTTTAAGGGAGTAGAATTTGGAGTAGGATTCCAAGCTGGCTATCTCAAAGGGAGCCAAGTCATGGACGAAATTCTCTGGTCCCAAGAAAAAGGATATACACGCAGAACTAACAATCTTGGTGGTTTCGAAGGTGGTATGACCAATGGCGAGGTCCTAATCATTCGTGGTGTTATGAAACCAATTCCGACCCTCTATAAGCCATTGATGTCGGTTGACATTGATACCCATGAGCCTTATAAAGCTACTGTGGAGCGTTCAGATCCAACGGCTCTCCCAGCGGCTGGTGTGGTCATGGAATCAGTCGTAGCAACAACTCTAGCGACAGAAATCCTAGAGAAGTTCTCTTCCGATAATATGGAGGAATTGAAAGCTGCAGTAGCCAGTCATCGCGACTATGTCAAAAATTTCTAGGTAATTAATGAAAAAAACGATTTTAATTGTAGGTCTAGGGTTGATTGGAAGTTCACTTGCGCTCTGTATTCGCAAAGATCATCCTGACTATCACCTCATTGGCTTTGATCCTAACGAACAATCATGCCAAATTGCCTTGGGCAAGGGGATGGTTGATGAGGTATCAACGGAATTGGAGGGTGTAGCAAAGCAGGCTGATGTGATTCTTCTTTGTGTTCCAATTCAAGTTTCTTTGCGTTTAATTGAAGAATTTAGTACCCTTGAATTGAAGGATACGGTCTTGATTACAGATGCAGGTTCAACGAAGTCTGCAATTGTGGCTGCTGCAGAGGAACATTTGGCGCCAAGACAAATTAATTTTATCGGTGGCCACCCTATGGCAGGTAGTCATAAATCTGGTGCCAGTGCAGCAGATCTCTATCTATTTGAGAATGCTTACTACATTATGACACCGTGTCAGGCTACCAAGCAGGATGCGGTTCCCCGATTGACAGATTTGTTATCTGGAACGGGGGCACGTTTTGTTCAGATTGATGCAGCAGAACATGACCGTGTGACCAGTCAAATTTCACATTTTCCACACGTATTGGCTTCTAGTTTGATGCATCAAGCTGGAGAGTTTGCGCAAGAACATCCCTTTACGAATAATTTTGCAGCTGGAGGATTTAGAGACATGACACGGATTGCGGAAAGTGAGCCGAGCATGTGGACTAGCATTTTGCTGACCAATGCAGATTCTATTCTAAATCGAATCGAGGAATTTCAAGAACGTCTTTCAGAAATTTCAGATGTGCTCAGATCTGGCGATCAAAAAGCAATTTGGGACTTTTTTGATAAGGGACGTCAAACTCGTAAAGCCATGGAAATTCACAAGCGTGCAGGTGTTGATTCTTTCTACGATTTATTCCTTAGTGTTCCTGATGAGGAAGATACGATTTTGAAGGTTTTGGAAGTCTTGCGGGGTATTTCCATTGTCAATATTCGTATCAATGAAGAGAACCGTGAAGATATACACGGTATTTTACAAATTACGTTTAAAAATAAGGGAAATTTGGAAGACGCTGCGAAACGTTTAAGAGAGCAGACGACTTACAAAATTCATTTAGATTAGGAGAAAATTATGTCAACAAATATCTATGATATAGCAAATGAATTGGAACGTGCAATCCGTAACCTGCCTGAATATAAGGCGGTGGAAGCCGTTAAGGTCTCAGTTGCGGGGGATTCAGAAGCCAAAGAAATATTGGAAAGTTATATTTCTTTCCAAAAAGAAATCCAATCTAAATTGCAGGCTGGAGAAATTCCTACTGAAGCTGACCAAAAGAAAATGTTGGATTTCAACAAGAAAGTTCAGGGAAATCCACTTTTGACGGAATATTTCAGCAAGCAACAACAGTTGGGAACTTATGTAGCTGATTTGGAACGTATCATCTTCAAGCCTCTCAACGAATTGTTGTAATATATTTATATTTGATAGGAGTAGGTGTTAGGTCATGGATTGACGCCTAGTATACACTGCTTACGTAGAGTTCTTATCTCCAAGTACAGATTCAGAAACGGTACTTTGGGGAGTAAGAACTCTTTTTTCTACCTTCTCCAGCATCCATTTCTTATAAAGTTATGGTAATTACTTGACATTTTCTAATAGAAGTTCTACAATATATTTGGTATATGGTTATAACCAGTTTAGCAAGTGTATATATCAATAAAGGAGATAATATGGCAGTATTTATAAAAGCAAAATCTATTATTTTACCAGAGAGTGAGGTCGAATCAGCCTATTTGGAAATTACTGACAAGGGGCAGTTTGGACGGATTGTGACTGAAAAGCCTGAAGGGGAAATTGTTGATTACTCTGACTTTCATTTAGCACCAGGGCTAGTTGATACACATATCCACGGCTATGCTTCTCACGATGTTATGGACAATGATTTTGAAGGGATCAAGGTAATTTCAGAAGGTCTCTTGTCTTGTGGGGTGACCTCTTGGCTTCCAACGACCTTAACAGATACGACTGAAAATTTAGATGCAGTTTGTGAAACGATTGGGACTTATGCAGGGCAGGAAACAGGCGCCAAGATTCAAGGTATTTTCTTAGAAGGTCCTTTCTTTACAGAAAAATACAAGGGAGCACAAAATCCTAAGTACATGAGCGATCCATCCATTGAAAAGTTGGACAACTGGCACAGCTTATCTAAAGGTTTAGTCAATAAAATTGCTATTGCTCCAGAACGTGAAGGCGTCAAAGAATTCATCGAGTTTGCTAACAGCAAGGCAATTCATACTGCCTTGGCTCACAGCGATGCGACCTATGCGCAAGCGGAAGCGGCAGTAGAAGCTGGTGCCAATATCTTCGTCCATGTTTACAATGGGATGAGTGGGCTTCATCACCGTGAACCAGGTATGGTCGGTGCTGCTTTGAATTTAAAAAATGTCTATACGGAAATGATTTGTGATGGACACCATGTTCATCCAGCTGCGGCAGAAATCGTGGTCAAAGCACGTGGAGCAGAGGAAACTGTTTTGATTACGGACTGTATGCGAGCTGGCGGTATGGGTGAAGGTGAGTCCCGCCTCGGTGAATTTGAAGTTGTTGTAAAAGATGGAACTGCTCGTTTAAAAGAAAGTGGTAGTTTGGCAGGTTCTATCTTAGAATTGATCGAAGCAGTGCAAAATGTTGTGAAATGGGGCTTGGTAACCCTACCTGATGCCCTTCGTATGGCCTCGCTGGCACCAGCTCGCTCTGTCAATATTGACCATATTTGTGGTCGGATTGCAGAAGGTCGAGCTGCAGACTTTATCGTCGTAGATGATGCAGGACGCTTACAAGCGACCTATCTAGATGGCGTGAAACGATTTGGTTAATAAAATCCTTAGGAGGAAACTAATGACAAAATTACAACTTTCTCAAGCTAAATTCAATCACATGACCCGCTTGTCAAACAGCGATCAGGTGATTGCGGCCTTGGCGATTGACCAACGTGGTGCATTGAAACGCTTGCTTGCTGCTGCAGCAGGTGGTGGCGAATTTGGAGATGACATTTTGATTGACTTCAAGAAAGTCATTTCAAGCGATTTGACCCCTTATGCAAGCTCCATCCTTTTGGATGCTGAGTATGGTGTTCCAGCTTCAGAATTGCGCCATGCAGATTGCGGTTTCATTGCAGCTTATGAAAAAACAGGTTACGATGCTTCCACACCAGGTCGTTTGCCTGACCTTTTGCCAAATTGGTCAGCCAAACGCATCAAGGAATTGGGAGCGGATGCCGTAAAAATCTTGCTTTACTATGATGTGGATGACAAGCCAGAAATCAACGACATTAAGCATGCCTGGGTAGAACGTATTGGTAGCGAGTGTATCGCAGAAGATATTCCTTACTTTGTCGAAATCTTGACTTACGATGCCAGCGATATGGATGTGACTTCTCGTGAATACGCAGCCCTCAAACCACACAAGGTCAATGGTGCCATGCGTGAATTCAGCAAGTCACGTTATAATGCAGACGTGCTCAAGGTTGAAGTGCCTGTCAATATGAACTTTGTAGAAGGCTACACAGATGAAGAGCCAGTTTATACAGTTGAGGAAGCTAAGGCCTTCTTCAAGGAACAAACAGACAGCACTCACTTGCCATTCATTTATTTGAGCGCGGGTGTATCTGCTAAACTCTTCCAAGAAACCCTTGTCTTTGCCAAAGAAGCTGGTTCAAGCTTTAATGGTGTCCTGTGTGGTCGGGCGACTTGGAAGGATGCAGTAGCCATCTTTGCAAGCGAGGGTGAAGAAGCAGCCAAAGCTTGGTTGGCAGATCAAGGCCGCCGCAACGTAGAAGAACTCAACGAGGTTCTAGCAACTACAGCGCGTCCTTGGACTGAAAAAGTTGAAGTAAAATAATTGTTTTAGTAGGGTCTGGGCTTAGGTTCAGACTTTTTTGTGACATCAAATATACTCATTTATACCCTTCGAAAATCAAAATCAGTCGTTGTTGACTTGATGTTGCACTCCGCTCTTATATCTCCCGCCTTAACAGTCCATTTACTCTGCAAGCAATCCCAGAAACAAGAAAGCATTGTGTTATAGCTGCGGCTGTTGACAGATCGTTTTATAGCTAATAATATAGGGGATTATTTTTAGAAAAATTCGAAAAAACCGAAAGTTCTATAATGAAGTTAGCCACCTTACCTTAGTCAAGAATTAGATGTTTCACTATGTTTGAGTAAGTTGATGATTTCATTTGATAACAGGCTTGAAGCTGTTAGGCTAGTTGCCCAAGGCTAATCATAGCCTTGGTTTAGCTGAAAAAACAGCTTCAAGGGTGCCTGGTGTCAAATGAAATCTGATGTAAGGTATAAGAAAACACCTCTGTGCTATACTTGTTGTTCACCACAAACACAAGGAAAGGCATAGAGATGCAAAAGTATTATAAACCAAAAGGGAAACATTTGACAATAGATAACCGTCGCTTGATTGAGCGGTGGAAGAATGAAAATAAGTCAAATCGTGAAATTGCAGGCTTGTTAGGAAAGGCGCCTCAAACGATTCATAATGAAGTCAAAAGAGGTACAACTTTACAACAAGTGAGAAAAGGGCTATACAAAAAGGTCTATTCTGCCGATTACGCACAAACTGTTTACCAATCCAATCGAAAACGGTCGGTGAAAAAGTTAATTCTAACAAAGGAAATCAGAGAGAAGATTTTACACTATCATAAGCAAAAATTTTCGCCTGAAATGATGGTTAAGAAGAAGCAAGTGAAAGTTGGTATTTCAACCATCTACTACTGGTTTCATAATGGTCATTTAGGTTTGACAAAAGCGGATATGCTTTATCCTAGAAAATGGAAAGGTGTCAAGAAGCAAGCCAGTCCGAACTTTAAGCCGGCAGGTAAATCTATCGAAGAACGTCCTGACGTTATTAATCTTCGCTTGGAAAATGGTCATTATGAAATTGATACCGTCCTACTGACTAAGATAAAAAATTATTGCCTGT
>NZ_JAOTGJ010000022.1:0-37727 GCF_044427225.1 Streptococcus sp. 2022WUSS037
TGAAACAAAGACATGGTCTTGATGTCGCCAGAGCATCAGGTCTTTTCAACATGGAATTACAAGCAGCCACCACCATATTTGTAGTCAATATGAAGCGAATTATGACCTTAATAGACCAAAAGGAAGAATAGAAAAATAGGAATTCTCCCAATCATTTAGGAGAATTCCTATTTTTTATAAGAGTCGGAGTAACTGGAGACTTTTTCAGTGGGCTCAAGTGACGTCGGCTGTTTTTGTATAAAAAATCAAAAAAGTCTTGACTCACCCCTAGGGGAATGGTGTATGCTAGGACTATCAAAGCAGATGGAGGTTGCTTATGCAGGTCAAGGATGTGGAGAAGTTGACAGGCTTGTCAACCAAGGCGATACGCCTGTATGAAGAAAAGGGTTTGATTGAGGTGGCGAGAAATCCACTCAACGACTACCGTGATTATTCAGAGGAAAATGTGCAGCAACTCCGCTTGATTAAGTTGCTCCGCTATTTTGAGTTTTCCCTAGCAGAGATTATGGCCTTCCTAGCCTTGCCAGAGGAGGATTTGCAGTCAGCCTTGCGTGAGAAAAAGCAGGGAATCAACCAGCAAGCAGAAGAATTGGCAGATAAGGTTGACTTGCTGGATCAGGTTGTCAAGGACATAGGCAAGAAAGATGACTGGCTAGAAGAAGCTCAGGACTCCATTGCTTTTGTGGAAAGCGGTGAGTTCCAAGACTTAAAACAAGACCTAGAAAATGCCTTATTACCAAGCCTATGGCTGACCCTCTTGCAGACCATGATGCTATCAGGTCCAATTCTCTGGTTGTTTACTCGAATACAACAAGGCCGTCAGGAAAATCTTTTCCTACTAGCCGTGGTTTCCCTACTAGCAACTGCTTGGATCACGCTTCTCTGGCGAGACTACCTCGTAACCTGGTGGAAACATCGGGACAAGGTCCGCCAGAAGAATCGTAGCCAAGCCTGGTGGATTCCAATCGGTCTAATCACCCTTGTGGGTGGAATTAGCTACTTTATCTTCGTCGGCTGGCTGACAGAAACCTTCTTCCTGCCAAGCGACTGGCTCTTCTATGAGTATTCGATTGGTCTGGGCAAGATTTCCATGGCATTTATTATGGCTTTTCTCGTTTTTCTTTTGGGAAAACTGGCGAGGCTGGTGAAACTTCCTTGGAAATATGGCTTGGGTCTGGCAGGTGGCTGTATCTTGTTGACCGCTCTGCTGATTTCTACAACAACAGCTGTGACCAAAGACCAGATTATTGACATCAATCTGTTGGCACCGTCCAAGGAATATCTTTACAGTGATGTCAAGTCTGTCTGGGCAGGATTTGGGACCAAGGTGTTTACCCTAGATGAAACTAAAAAGCAGGGACAATTTAGCTACCGTATTCAGCTTGACGGAAAGGAAATTGTGTTTATGCAGCCGACTTCCAATCAGGACTTAGTGACAGATGACACCTACATTGAACTAGAGGAACTTGATCAGCGACTGATGAATCTGGACATTCCCAAAGAAAGTTCAGCAGAAGGCAGTCAGTACAACGATTTAGATGCGCATTTTATAGAGCGATTTTTGCGAATAGTGGAAAATAAATAAAATGAATTCTGTTTTAGTTTCCCTTAAGTTTGGCGTGCTATACTATATCCAAGCTAGAAATAGCCCATCGTCATCCGTAAGAGCTAAAGCTCAAACGGCTGGCATATCTTTTCACCTAAAGGTGTCCCTAGCTCTAAGTCGCAAGCGACAAGAGCTAGGTATCATATAATCTCCTGGAAATACTTGACTCACTGAGTCTGGTATTTTCATTTTGTGCTATAATAGTCCCATGACTAGAATTTTAGATATGGAACAGATGCAGGATGAGGAATACGTTGAGCGTACCCTGCGTCCGCAGAAATTAAATGAATACATCGGTCAGGACAAGGTCAAGGACCAGTTGAAAATCTTTATCGAAGCGGCAAAACTCCGTGATGAAGCCTTGGACCATACTCTTCTTTTTGGCCCTCCGGGTCTGGGGAAGACCACTATGGCCTTTGTCATTGCCAACGAACTAGGCGTCAATATCAAGCAGACCAGTGGGCCTGTCATTGAAAAGGCAGGCGATTTGGTGGCCCTTCTCAATGACTTGGAGCCAGGCGATGTCCTCTTTATCGATGAAATCCACCGTATGCCCATGGCGGTCGAAGAAATTCTCTACTCTGCTATGGAAGATTTCTACATCGACATCATGATTGGAGCAGGAGAGGCTAGCCGTTCCGTACATTTGGAGTTGCCGCCCTTTACCCTGATTGGAGCAACCACTCGTGCGGGTATGTTGTCCAATCCCTTGCGGGCTCGTTTTGGTATCACTGGTCACATGGAGTATTACGAACTGGCTGATTTGACCGAGATTGTCGAGCGGACAGCGGACATCTTTGAGATGGAGATTACCCATGAAGCAGCGATCGAGCTGGCTCGTCGTTCCCGCGGAACTCCACGTATCGCCAACCGCCTGCTCAAGCGGGTGCGGGATTTTGCCCAGATTATGGGCGACGGCCTGATTGACGATAGCATTACGGACAAGGCTTTGACCATGCTGGACGTGGACCGTGAGGGGCTGGACTATGTGGACCAGAAGATTCTCCGGACCATGATTGAGATGTACGGCGGCGGTCCTGTCGGCCTCAACACCCTGTCGGTCAATATCGCCGAGGAGCGTGAAACGGTGGAGGACATGTACGAGCCCTACCTGATTCAGCAGGGCTTCCTCATGCGGACACGGACGGGGCGGGTCGCGACAGCCAAGGCTTACGAGCACTTGGGTTATCCCTATACGGAAAAATAATGGCAGAGCAGATGAGCAAGTAATGATCTTGTTTCACGTTCGGACTAAACTAGAAATGGAGATAAGATGACACCGACATTTATTTGGGATTTGGATGGAACCCTTTTGGATTCCTATGAAGCGATTTTGGCTGGAATTCAGGAAACTTATGAACAATATGACCTTCCTTTTGACCGTGAGGAAGTAAGAAATTTTATTCTTCGTTATTCTGTCAAAGATTTGCTGGTGCGTGATGCGAACAAGTACGGTCTGGATAGTGATGAACTCAATCGTGTGCGTGCGACTTCCTTGAAGGAGAAAAATACGCAGATTCCCTTGATGGCTGGTGCGCGTGAAATTCTGGATTGGACAGCAGAGAAAGGAATTCAAAATTTCGTTTATACACATAAGAGTGACAATGCTTTTCGGGTTTTGGAGGATTTGGGTGTTCGTCACCATTTCACAGAAATCTTGACCAGCGATTCTGGTTTTGCCCGCAAACCAAGTCCAGAAGCTCTGCTATTTCTTATCGAAAAATACGGACTGGACAAGGAAAATACCTATTATATCGGCGATCGTTTACTAGATGTGGAGACAGCTATCAGTGCAGGTATTCATAGTATCAACCTGCAAATTGATGGTGTGGAGCAGAATTGGAAGATTGAGAAGTTGGTGGATATTAAGGAAAAGTTTGAAGTGTAGATATAGTTAATAACTATGACAAGTCATGGAAATATTCAATTAGTCATCTATAGCGAGTTTTGATACACTAGATAGGTAAAGCGAAAAAACTGAGGTTATCGGTGAAAGATAAGAAATTTTAGTAATCTTTGGATGGGATCAAATACCAATTAGTATGTAAGTATACAATTATTTTCATTGCAAGATGAAACCGTCTACAACACCTGACTTTTTTGCTACAATGAACAAAAGTATATTCGGAGGTATTTTATGAACGATAAGGAATTTGGACAACGTGTGCGTCAACTGCGAGAAACTGCTAGTCTGACACGTGAACAGTTTTGCGATGACGAACTGGAGCTCTCTGTCCGCCAACTAACCCGTATCGAAGCTGGTACCTCTAAGCCGACTTTTTCAAAAATCCAATATATCGCAACCCGCTTAGGCATGGGGCTCTACGAGCTTATGCCTGACTATGTATCCTTGCCAGAAAGATACTCCAAGCTGAAATTCGATGTACTCCGAACGCCGACTTATGGTAATGAGGAATTAGTTGAAAAACGTGATGCTATCATGACAGAAATCTATGATGATTATTATGATGACTTGCCTGAAGAGGAGAAAATAGCGATTGATGCCATTCAATCAACTATTGACGTATTTGAAACGAAGACAGCAGAATTTGGTCAAGATATTCTAGATGACTATTTTGAACAGATACATAGAAAAAAACAATTTTCAGCCAATGATTTATTAATCATTCGACTATTTTTAATCAATTTGAGAATGGAAGTTAAACAGAGTAGTGATTTCCAGTATTTTTTAGAGTTGGTGGACAAGTTTCCAAGCCAAGTAGAATTGATTGCATCTGGGGATTTATTTATTTTAAGGGATGTGATGATAACTTCTGTTGGACTTTTAGGACAAAATGAAGAATATAGTTATATTCCATCTCTCTTTGAGGCCCTTGATAGGATAATGCAGAAGACACAAGATTTTCAAAAGAAACCCATTCTCAATCTGCTTAAGTGGAAATATGAGTTGTTAATAAATAAAGATAAGGTTGCAGCTACTGCCTTGTATGAAGAAGCGCTTCT
This sequence comes from Streptococcus sp. 2022WUSS037, assembly GCF_044427225.1. NCBI lineage: Bacteria > Bacillati > Bacillota > Bacilli > Lactobacillales > Streptococcaceae > Streptococcus > Streptococcus sp. 2022WUSS037. Next base: position 4,571 of record NZ_JAOTGJ010000022.1, read on the forward strand.
TTTTGCAAGACTAATTGGCAATGCGTACCTAATTGATAAATTAGAAGAGGATTGGCAAATAGATATGAAAACAGCAGAATATTCAGGTGGTGTGTAAGGTCTAGGTACTCATCCACGATTAACAGCGTTGAAAAACTTTGTTTTTTATAATATTTTAAAAAAGTATATTCGGAGGTATTTTATGAACGATAAGGAATTTGGACAACGTGTACGTCAACTGCGAGAAACTGCTAATCTGACACGTGAACAGTTTTGTGACGATGAACTGGAGCTCTCCGTCCGCCAACTAACCCGTATCGAAGCAGGTACTTCCAAGCCGACTTTTTCAAAAATCCAATATATCGCAACCCGCTTAGGCATGGGGCTCTACGAGCTTATGCCTGACTATGTATCCCTGCCAGAAAGATACTCCAAACTGAAGTTTGATGTACTTCGTACACCGACTTATGGCAATGAGGAACTAATTGAAAAACGCGATGCTATCATGACGGAAATTTATGATGATTATTATGATGACTTGCCTGAGGAGGAGAAAATCGTTGTAGATACCCTATGCTCTCTATTTGATGTATTGGATACAGATAGTCAGGAATACGGCAAAGAAATTCTTGATGATTATCTACATCAAAGTTACCACCGTGCCAAACTGTCTATAAATGATTTAATGATTTTACGGTTATTTGTCGAACACTGTGAGTTAGAAACTTTAGCCTCTGGAACCGCAAATTATACACTATTTATAGATTTGGTAGAGAAATTACCTCAAGCGACTTACGATGTGCATTCGGAATCCTTATTTATTGTTAGGGATTTATTGCTAGCTATTGTTCGTATTTTGTTTTCGAAGGAGCTGTATGGGTATGTTCCAGTTTATATAGAAAAAATTGAGAATATTATGGAATTATCGCAAGATTTTCAGAAAAAACCAATTTTAAATCTGGTAAAATGGAAATATGAATTAAAGGAGAAACATGATCGCGAAGGTGCTGAGAGATACTATAATGAAGCGATTACGTTGGCTAGCTTGCTTAATCAAACGCACTTAAAAGAAAAGCTCCAAACGGAATGGGAACAAGATACGCAGAGCTAAAAATGTGACATTTTTGTCCTGTTGAGAACTTATAGTTTATTTTATACTAGGTTCATAAAACAAAAGGAGATTATGTTATGTTTCAATTTTTAAAATTTTTCGGTGGTTTTGGTCAATTTGGTGAAGATAATTGGTGGGTGAAGTAATAACGTTTATGTTCTTTCAAACAATATAGTAAAAAGCCAACATCCGTTAGGCTTTTTTGTTATACTAGACAGTATGTAGGAGGTGGCTATGTTAGAAAATTGGTTAAACACCAAACAAGGTCAGGTGTTTCGTTACAAGATGGAAAAGATTGAGTATGCCCTAGAACTGCTAGGAAATCCCCAGTTTGCAGTGCCGGTCATTCATGTCGCTGGAACCAATGGCAAGGGATCGACCATTGCCTTTATGCGCCAGCTATTTCAGGCCCATGGCATGTGTGTCGGTAGCTTCGTGTCACCCCACATGGTGAGCGTACACGACAGGATTTGTATCGACAGCCAGCCCATTTCAGATCATGATTTTCAGCATTATTTACAGAAAGTCTACGACTTGGAGCAGGAAGTCGCCGCCCGCTATGAGCCCTTCCGCTATTTTGAGGTTATGGTGCTCATTATGTTCCTCTATTTCCAGGACCAGCAGCCCGATGTGGCACTAGTAGAGGTGGGCATCGGAGGGCTTTTGGATACGACCAATGTCGTGGCACCAGCCCTAAGCGTGATCACCTCCATCGGTATGGACCATCAGGATTTATTAGGCTCGATTTTAGGGGAAATAGCAGAGCAGAAAGCAGGGATTATCAAGGAAAACGTGCCTGTCGTCCTTGGACCACTTTGTCCAGAAACCACAGCCATCTGTCGCCAAATTGCCCTTGATAAACAAGCACCTGTCTACCAATTTGGTCAGGAATTCACCTATAAAGCAGGACAGTTCAGCAATACGGACATCGACCTGTCGGAATTAGTTCTGGGTCTGGCTGGCCATCACCAAGAAGAGAATGCGGCCGTAGCCCTACAAACTTTTATACTCTATATGACCAATATCCAAAAAGACATTCAACCTCAGTTGATTCAACAAGCCCTTGCCCAAACCAGCTGGCCGGGTCGTTTGGAATTGGTTGCTCAAGAGCCAACAATCTATTTGGATGGAGCCCACAATGTCCCAGCGATCGAACGTTTGGTTGAATTTATTCAGGAACAAGAAGAGCCGGTCACCATTCTTTTTTCTGCCCTTCGACGCAAGGATTTTCAAGAAATGCTGGAATTATTGGAAGAAAAGTTACCGCATACTCCTCTTGTACTAACCAGCTTTGCTTATGACGGTGCCTTATCTGAGGAAAACCGACAAGGACGAGACTATGTTGAGGACTACCGAGCATTTATAGAAGACTGGCAGTCTAGCAAGCAAGGGACGTTGATTGTCACAGGCTCTCTTTACTTTATCTCTGAAGTTCGTCGGATTTTTAAAAAATAAGTAACATTTTGCGAATAAATAGGTATGACACATGCAGAAACAGTAGCCTTTTTAAAGGAATTTGAAAAAACCAAACGCCATACCTTCCGCCAATTAGAGCAGTTTGCAAAAATTTCTAGAACTCCCGATAGGAAATGACATCGGGAGTGCTTTTTGATATAATAAGGAAAGCAAATCCAAGGAGAAGAAAATGACAGAATTAGATGTAGTTTCGGACGTAGTTACTCATCCTGAGGAAACTTATCGGCGTAGTCGTAGAGCATCACGCAGACAGCAAGTGCAACTGAATGGTGAATTTCATGAAAGAGTATTAAAGACAAAGTATTGGCCAGCTCTTGTTTGGAGCTTAGTTTTAAGTATTTTTAGCGTAGCCAATCCACTGCTAATGCCATTTGCAACCAATATACAAACTCAAAATTTATATGCAGGGCTGGCAATGGCAAATGGACAAATCCCTTATGGTGATTTCTTTGGTACAAGCGGGTTATTATTCTACTTACTTGCTTTCTTAGGTCATCTGGGAGGGACTTTCATTATCTTTGGAATCCTCCAGTTTATAGCGTTACTGATAGCGGGAGTCTATTTCTATAAGATTGTAGCTTATTTTAGTCAGTCAGAACACCTAGCGACAAGTTCTAGTCATTGGTTCTATGTATTTGTTTTTGCACTTGGTTTTGGAGGGATGTATGCAGAAATGTTTGCTCTTCCGTTTCTTTTGACTAGTGTGTGGTTTCTGGTCCGCTATTTTGAAAATGCAGTGCGTGATGAGGCATTTATCCTCTACGGAATCGATGCGGCATTGGTATTTTTAATTTACCCAAAAAGTCTGATCCTTTGGTTAGTTGCGGGTCTAGTTTTATTTATTTTTAATATCCAACACCGCCAAGTTACTCGAGCAATCTATCAATTATTAGCGACCATTTTTGGTTTTCTTCTGATTCTATATGCGGTAGGTTATTATGCTTTTGAGGCGCAGATTCTGGGGACAGCTATTCAACAAACTTTCCTTTATAACTTGCAGTTAGACTTTCACCATTTCTATCTATATTTAGACTTGGTGATTGTGTCTGTATTTTTACTCTTATCTGGATTCTTTAAAAGTTTCATCCAAATGGTGTTTTCTTTCAAACAAGGAAGACATACCTATATCAAAGTTCTCCTATTATTGACTTTCTTAGTTCAATGTGTCTTTATTATTGGGAATGCTAATTTTCAATGGAGCCAACTCATTCTTCTTTTACCGTATGGTTTTGCGATGTCAGTCGTTTACCTGCGTGATGAAGATATAGAAGATCATCGTGGATATTTACGTCGTCAATTCTTTCTTCCATTAGCTATTTGCTTGGGTATTATCGCTCAACCTGCTTATCTTTATTTGGTACAGGGAGATTTGAGAACTGACCGTGAACAAGTTGCCAATTACATTGGTGAACAAACAAAAGATTCGGATAAGATTTATGTTTGGGATAATAGCGCAAGCATCTATCTTTCAAGTCAACGTTTATCTGCCGCAACGATTACTACAGCAGAACCCTATCTGAATACTGACGACAATAAAAATAGCTTGATGTATGACATCAATAAAAATGAGGCAAAATTTGTAGTCGTCAATAAGACTTTGCCAATTCTAGATGAAATCAAGACAAATTTAGAATCACAGTACCAGTCTGTTCAGACAACGGATTACTTTACGATTTATCAAAAGAATGAATGATTGCTCAGGCAGTCATTTTTTCTTTAGCCTATCTGGGAAAAGGAGGGAAAGTGGATATGTGGTATAATGGAAAAATAAGCATTCGGGAAAAATTATTAAAGAAATGTAGGAGAAATGATGTCACATATTATTGAACTACCAGAAATACTAGCCAACCAGATTGCGGCTGGTGAGGTCATTGAGCGACCAGCCAGTGTGGTTAAGGAGTTGGTGGAAAATTCCATTGACGCAGGGGCTAGTCAGATTGAAATTAGTGTTGAAGAGGCTGGCCTTAAAATGATTCAAATCACGGATAACGGTGAGGGGATTGCCCCTGATGAAGTAGCGCTTGCCCTCCGCCGTCACGCCACCAGTAAGATAAAAAGTCAATCGGATTTGTTTCGTATTCGCACCCTCGGTTTTCGTGGAGAAGCTCTGCCTTCCATTGCTTCTGTCAGTCATATGGTCATTGAGACAGCTACAGCAGACTCTACACACGGACTTCATTTGGAGGCCAAAGGTGGTGTCATCGAGAAAGAGGAGCCAGTTAGTCGTCCAGTAGGTACGCAGATTACTGTTTCGGATTTATTTTACAATACCCCTGCTCGTCTCAAATACGTTCGCAGTCAACAGGCTGAATTATCACATATTGTTGATGTTGTAAATCGATTGAGTCTAGCTCATCCGGAAATAGCTTTTGCCTTAGTAAACGAAGGACGAGAATTAATTAGAACTGCAGGGACAGGAAAACTTCGTCAGGCAATTTCAGGTATTTATGGGATTGCTTCTGCCAAAAAAATGGTGGAGATTGAGGCGGAAGACTTGGATTTTCATGTTTCGGGTTACGTTTCCTTGCCAGAATTGACCCGTGCCAACCGCAACTACATTTCCATTTTCATCAATGGTCGCTATATCAAGAATTTTTTGCTTAATCGAGCGATTTTGGAAGGTTATGGTAGTAAGTTGATGGTTGGACGCTTTCCGCTGGCGGTGATTTCTATTGAGATTGATCCTTATTTGGCTGATGTCAATGTGCATCCGACCAAGCAGGAAGTTCGCATCTCCAAGGAAAAAGAACTCATGACCTTGATTCGAGAGGCGATTAGTCAAGCGCTTAAAGAGCAGGACTTGATACCAGATGCTCTTGAGAATTTAGCTCAGTCAAGTACTCGACCAAAAGTAAAAGCAGAGCAAGGCACCTTACCACTCAGAGAGCCAAAAATCTATTATGATACGATTAGGCAAGACTTCTTTTTAAAACCAGATGTTGTCGCTGAGGATGTCAAACCTCTCGAAGAGGATAGGCAAGAGATTGTTGAGTCGCCTGTCGAAAATAAACCTACATCTGTTCAATTTGCAGAACGTCAGTCGGTGGAATCAGAAGATCAGGAGCATCCTAATCTAAGCGCAAAAGAATTGGCAAAACTGGCAGATAAATTAGACCGAGAGGAAACATCGACATTTCCAGAGTTAGAATATTTTGGTCAAATGCATGGGACGTATTTATTTGCGCAAGGTAAGACAGGACTTTATATCATTGACCAGCATGCCGCACAAGAGAGGGTCAAATACGAATACTATCGTGAGAAAATTGGACAGGTTGACAATTCAGCTCAACAGTTATTGGTGCCGTATATTTTTGAATTTCCGCAGAATGATGCCCTTAACCTCGTCCACAAAATGGATGCTCTTCGTCAAGTTGGTGTCAACTTAGAAGAATATGGAGCTAATCAATTTATTCTGCGTGAACATCCTATTTGGATGAAGGAAGAAGAGATTGAGTCTGGCATCTATGAGATGTGTGACATGTTGCTCTTGACCGATCAGGTGTCAATCAAGCAGTATCGGGCAGAACTGGCTATCATGATGTCTTGTAAACGGTCAATCAAGGCCAACCATGCTTTGGATGATTATTCGGCGCGTGATTTATTGAGACAATTGTCTTACTGCCAAAATCCCTATAACTGCCCACACGGTCGTCCAGTTTTGGTACACTTTAGCAAATCGGATATGGAAAAAATGTTCCGTCGCATTCAGGAAAATCATACGAGTTTGCGTGAATTGGGCAAGTATTAAGGAATTTAACACCCGTGTAAAAGCATTTGGACTAGCTATTTTTACCGCCAACTTGTAAAGTAAAGGAGGAAACATGACTCATCTTGGACAGCTTATTCACATGGAGCGAACAAAACGACAGGAATCTCAAGAAACTTTGGCGAAAGCAATCGGAGTGTCACGGCAAACAGTCTTAAACTGGGAAAAAGGTCGCACCTTACCTGATAGTGCCAGTCTAGTCAGCATTGCCCAACGTTATCACCTATCTTTTGACCAGTTAATTGGCTTACAAGTCAAGGCTAAGAAAAGGCGGGTCTGGATAAATTACTTGATTCTCCTAATCCTATTCAGTCTAGGTATATTTGTCGGTGGTAATGCCACTCTCTTGCTTCCTTTCCTTATTGTTTTTCTCCTTGTCGGTTTCCTTATCCAAGAATTCATGTTGACCAAATCTTTATAAAGCGAGGTCATTGTATGGTCCGAAAGGATAGACTGTTTATTGTATTTATTGTTCTTGGCGTACTCAATCTGCTGGTCAAGCTTCACCGTTATTTAGGATTTAGTCCGACTTATAGTCTTTACTACCAGCTTGCTAGTTATGTCTTGCTATTTGCACTTGGCATATACTACTATAAAGAGCTTCTTTGGACTGACTTTAGAAAATTGCGGAGCTGGAAACTGCTTTATCAATTCCCCTTGTTTTATCTCGCAGACTTTTTGGTCATGTATGGCGGAAGTTTTTTCCAATACATACTCATGAAATCACTTCATATCTCAGAAGGTATAGGCAATGTTACAGCAGTTGATAAGATAAACCAAATCTTCCCACTTCCAATCTTTTTGCTAATAGTGGGCATCATTGGTCCGATTGTTGAAGAACTTTTTTATCGGAAATTTTTACAGGATAGTCTGAAAAATATTTTGAATCCATGGTTGGCTATTGTCTTGCAAGGTCTCATTTTTGGATTAGGACATGCTAGATCCCTAGATAGTTCAGAAATTATCAACACGATTCCCCAGATTTGTTCGGGTATTTACCTGGGTTATCTCTATCACAGAACAGGCAATCTTTGTTATCCGATGCTCGTTCATTGTGCAGGCAACCTCTCCATAGGATATTGAGACTCAGCTTCGCTATCAATAGCGAGGCTTTTTATGGTACAATAAAGAGAATTAATTGATAGATAGAGGAAAATATGTACGACTATATCAAAGGAATTTTAACGAAAATCACTGCAAAGTATATTGTAGTAGAAACGCATGGAGTTGGTTATCTTTTACAGGTGGCCAATCCCTACGCTTATTCTGGGAAGGTCCAACAAGAAGTGACTGTCTATACCCATCAAGTGATTCGTGAAGATGCCCATTTGCTCTACGGATTTATGACAGAAGCTGAAAAATCTGTTTTTCTCAGCCTGATTTCTGTTTCAGGCATTGGACCAACAACGGCTTTGGCAATTATCGCTGTTGATGATAATGACGGTCTGGTGCGGGCTATTGAGCAGAAAAACATTACCTACCTGACCAAGTTTCCAAAAATAGGCAAGAAAACAGCCCAGCAGATGATTTTGGACTTGGAAGGCAAGTTTGTTATCAGCGAAGAAGCGGGGCCTGTTCAACAAGTAGCACCATCCAGTGAAAATATCGCTCTTGATGAAGCTATGGAGGCCATGGAGGCCCTTGGTTACCGACCAGCCGAACTCAAGAAAATCAAGAAATTCTTCGACGGTACCAACGACACCGCAGAAAACTACATCAAGTCAGCCCTTAAAATGTTGATGAAGTAATAAGATACAAAGGACTTAAAGGACAAAGAGAAAATAGGAAACCTAACGCAGAGCCTTTAGGCTCTAAGCAGGTTTATCTTTTTCTCACAGTCCTTAGTCCGTGTTAAATTACCGTACCAATATGATGGTTGCTGAAGCAACTCATCATACTTACGGCAATCGCTATTTGCGACTTGCCTAGGTACCTTACTAACTCGCCACAAAAATAATGTCGATTTTTGTAGCTCATGTCGTGTCCAGCTACAAAGGCGTTAAGCGATACAAAGCAAAATAGACGGCCGAACAGAAATTTTGCTAGAAATTTCGTTGTGAGACCTCCACAATGACAACTAGGTAAAAGGCGAGTTTTGACGACGCCTTTTACCAGATGTCAACTGCGTTATTCGTTGCTATTTAGGACTTAGGGTTTCGTTTTGCAAAGTATCTAGCTGTCGCGAACGAACCTGTCAAAAGTGTTGATTAAACCGTATGTGAGAAGGAGTTTCTATGTCCCGTTGTGCTTGGGTCAATCCCAACAATCCACTCTATATTGCTTACCATGATGAAGAATGGGGCAAGCCGCTACATGATGAGCAGGCCCTGTTTGAGTTGCTCTGCTTGGAGTCTTACCAAGCTGGACTTTCCTGGGAAATTGTTCTCAATAAACGCCAGGCTTTTCGCTCTGCTTTTTTCAACTATGATATTCAAAAGGTTGCGGCCATGACAGATAGCGAGTTAGACGGTCTTCTTGCCAATCCTAACATCATTCGTCATAAGGCAAAGCTGTACGCTACCCGCGCCAATGCTCAGGCCTTTCTTCGAGTACAGGAGGAATTCGGTACGTTTGATACGTATCTCTGGGAATGGGTTAACTTTACATCTATCGACAACCCTGTCAAGTCCTTCCGAGAATTGCCGACCAAGAACGACCTATCCGAACGGTTGTCCAAAGATCTGAAAAAACGAGGTTTCAAATTCGTCGGTCCTGTATGTGTTTATTCTTATTTACAGGCGGCGGGTCTTTTAAATGAACACGAAGAATCTTGTGATTTTCGAAAACCATTACGAACTAATTAGATGAGCGAGCAATCGCACCCTAGATAGAGGAGGAATATGAAAGCAGAACTAATCGCGGTTGGAACGGAAATCCTGACAGGTCAAATCGTCAATACCAACGCCCAGTTCCTTTCGGAGAAATGTGCAGAGCTGGGAATTGATGTTTATTTCCACACAGCTGTTGGTGACAATGAACAACGGCTTCTATCTGTACTGGAAGTAGCCAGTCAGCGGAGCGACTTGGTCATTCTCTGTGGAGGACTTGGTCCAACTGAGGATGACTTGACCAAGCAGACCCTGGCGACCTTCTTAGGTAGAAAATTGGTCTTTGATGATGGAGCCATGGCAAAATTAGACCGTTTCTTTGCTAGTCGTCCAGGTCGTGTCCGTACACCAAATAATGAACGTCAGGCACAGATTGTTGAAGGTAGCCTTGCCTTGCAGAACCCAGCTGGTTTAGCTGTTGGTGGTATGATTGAGCAAGAGGGTGTAACCTATATTGTTTTGCCTGGCCCACCAAGCGAACTTAAGGCTATGTTTACAAGAAGTTTACAGCCCTTGCTTATTCAGTCAAGTCAACAACTCTACTCTCGTGTCCTACGCTTTTTTGGCATTGGTGAAAGCCAGTTGGTGACTGTTTTGGCGGACTTGATTGACAAGCAGACAGACCCAACTCTGGCACCCTATGCTAAGGTTGGAGAGGTGACTTTACGTTTGTCCACCAAGGCGACCAACCAAGAAGAAGCAAATCTACGTTTGAATCAGTTGGAAGAAGAAATCTTACAACATGACAAATTGGCAGACTATTTCTATGCCTACGGAGAGGACAATAGTTTGGCTCAAACGGTAGCGACTCGTTTGGTGGAGAAAAAACAAACCATTGCTATCGTCGAACAGGGGACAGGTGGTCTCTTGCAAGCTGAATTGAGCCTGGCTTTGGCTGATCAGCCGTATTTTAGCGGAGGGAAAGTCATCGGTCAGAAGGGAATAGAATCGGGCTGGCTATCAGAAGATGCAGGTCGCATTCGACAGGAGCTGCAAGCTGATTTAGGGCTGGCTGTGTCGGTATTTATCAAGCCTGAATCAACAAAGGACAACGTACTTGCAAAAGTATATCTCACTTTGGCTACGACCTCGGGTATTTCCCAAAAAGAGATAGATTTAGGTGGTTATTCGTGGCAATACCTTCGCCAGCTTGCTTGCCTGCAGGCCTGGGATTTTGTACGAAACACTTTGTGAAATAGCAGATATTTGCTATAATAGTTTGATTAAGAAAAGAGGAGAACAGCATTGGCTAAGAAACCTACGAAAAAATTAGAAGAAATTACAAAGAAATTTGGAGATGAGCGTAAAAAAGCGCTGGATGATGCTTTAAAATCAATTGAAAAAGATTTTGGTAAGGGTGCTGTCATGCGTCTTGGTGAGCGTGCTGAACAAAAAGTTCAAGTCATGAGTTCAGGTAGCTTGTCAATCGACATTGCGCTTGGAGCGGGTGGCTATCCGAAGGGGCGTATCATTGAGATTTACGGTCCAGAGAGCTCAGGTAAGACAACTGTTGCCCTTCATGCAGTGGCTCAAGCTCAAAAAGATGGCGGTATTGCTGCCTTTATCGATGCGGAACATGCCTTGGATCCAGCCTATGCAGCAGCCTTAGGGGTAAATATTGATGAATTACTTTTGTCGCAACCAGATTCAGGTGAACAAGGTCTTGAGATTGCAGGTAAGTTGATTGACTCTGGTGCTGTTGATTTGGTTGTTGTTGACTCGGTTGCAGCCCTTGTACCACGTGCAGAAATTGACGGTGATATCGGTGATAGCCACGTTGGTTTGCAGGCTCGTATGATGAGTCAGGCTATGCGCAAACTCGGTGCATCCATCAACAAAACAAAAACAGTAGCTATTTTCATTAACCAATTGCGTGAAAAAGTTGGTGTCATGTTTGGTAACCCTGAAACAACACCTGGTGGACGTGCGCTTAAATTCTATGCATCTGTCCGTATGGATGTTCGTGGAAACACACAAATCAAAGGAACAGGCGACAAGAAAGATCAAAACGTTGGTAAGGAGACCAAGGTCAAGATTGTGAAGAACAAGGTGGCTCCTCCATTTAAAGAAGTAGTTGTTGAAATCATGTATGGTGAAGGAATTTCTCGCACAGGTGAATTGATTGAGATTGGTAGCAACCTCGGTATCATCCAAAAAGCAGGTGCTTGGTATTCATATAATGGAGAAAAAATTGGCCAAGGTTCTGAAAATGCTAAGAAATTCTTAGCAGATAATCCAGCAATCTTTGATGAAATTGACCGCAAGATTCGTATTCATTATGGCTTGATTGAAGCAGATGGAGTTGAAGAGGTTGTGACCGAACAAGCCCCAGTTGCTGCGGAAGAGATCCAAGATGTTATCCTAGATCTTGATGGCGGTATTGAATTAGAAGATTAAAAACGAAAAAGTTTGGTATGACCAGACTTTTTTCTTGTCTAAAACCGAATTATTCCCCAAAAATTAAAAGTTTTTTTAAAATAGGTCTACAGACCGAGGGATTTTGTGATATAATAGTCTATAATGTGCTTACTAAGATGCAGCAAAGGAGTGACTACATGATTAAAATTTATACAGTATCTAGTTGTACTTCTTGTAAGAAAGCGAAAAATTGGTTAAATGCTCACCAATTATCTTATAATGAGCATAATCTTGCGAAGGAAGCCATTACTAAGGAAGAAATCCTAAACATCTTAACAAAAACAGAGAATGGTATTGCAAGTATCGTATCGTCAAAAAACCGTTATGCAAAGAGTCTGGACTTTGATATTGAAGAGTTGAGTGTGAATGAGGTCATTGATTTAATTACCTCTAATCCACGTATTTTGAAGAGTCCAATCTTGATTGATGAGAAACGACTTCAAGTGGGCTATAAAGAAGATGATATACGCGCTTTCTTGCCACGTGCAGTGCGCAATGTTGAAAATGCTCAAGCTCGTATGAGAGCAGCTCTATAAGATGTACAAAAGGACTCTTTTGGGGTTCTTTTTGCGCATTTTTTGAGAATAATTAAAATTTGTGATATAATGTAAAAAATAGGGAAAGAAGGTGTAAGTATGGGATTTACCGAAGAAACCGTTCGTTTTCGCCTAGATGACACAGATAAACAAGAAATCAGCAAAACATTGACTAGTGTTTATCGTTCGCTAGAGGAAAAGGGCTATAACCCGATTAACCAAATCATTGGCTATGTATTAAGTGGGGACCCTGCTTATATTCCTCGCTATAATGATGCCCGCAATCAGATTCGTAAGCATGAACGAGATGAAATCATTGAAGAATTGGTGCGCTACTATTTGAAAGGGAATGGGATTGACCTCTAATGAGAATAATGGGATTAGACGTCGGTTCCAAGACAGTTGGTGTAGCCATTTCAGATCCGTTAGGTTTCACGGCCCAAGGGTTGGAAATCATCCCAATCGATGAAGAAAAGGGCGAATTCGGTCTGGAGCGTTTGACCGAACTTGTAGAACAGTACAAGGTTGATAAATTTGTTGTAGGATTGCCGAAGAATATGAATAATACTAGTGGTCCACGTGTGGAAGCTAGTCAAGCTTACGGTGATTTATTGACTGAGCGTTATAAACTTCCAGTTGATTATCAGGATGAACGTTTAACAACTGTTGCAGCAGAACGGATGCTGATTGAGCAAGCGGATATCAGCCGAGGAAAACGCAAGAAAGTTATCGATAAATTAGCAGCTCAGCTAATTTTACAAAATTATTTAGATAGAACATTTTAAAGGAGATTCTAATGGCACATCATCATGACCATGAACACGACCACAATCACGACGAACGTGAGTTGATTACTTTGGTAGACGACCAAGGTAACGAAACACTTTTTGAAATCTTATTGACGATTGACGGTCAAGAAGAGTTTGGTAAGAACTATGTTCTCTTGATTCCTGCAAGTGCAGAAGAAGATGAGAACGGAGAAGTTGAAATCCAAGCCTACTCATACATTGAAAATGAGAATGGGACAGAAGGTGACCTTCAACCAATCCCAGAAGATGCAACAGCAGAATGGGATATGATTGAAGAAGTCTTCAACAGCTTTATGGAGGAATAAAAAGGTCCAGTGGACCTTTTTATCTTGGTCCGATGTACCTTTTTTTATCACTCCTCATCAAGAAGCGGACAAAAATGTCCTGTTGGAAATCGTACCTTTTCGATAAACTAAAACCATCAATCAAAGGAGATAAGATGATGGAATTTGAAAAGGTCTATGATAGCGTAAAAGCGATTGTCAACAAAGCTCGAAAAGAGTTTTATATCAAGCTGTGGGACAGAGATGATTGGGAACAGGAAGGCATGATGACCTTGTTTGAATTATTGGAAGACCAGCCGTGGTTGCTTGGTGAGCAGGCTCAACTATATTGTTACTTCAAGGTCAAATTCCGAAATCGGATTAAAGACCGCGTACGCAGACAAGAAAGCCAGAAGCGTAAGTTTGACCGCATGCCGCATGAGGATATTCACGAATTATCTCACGTAATACAATCGCCAGGTTTGGTTAATGATGAATTGTTGATGTTGAGAGGTGCCTTGAGAGACTATCGGAAGAATCTCAGCGATGAGCAGCTTGCTAATTACGAAAAATTAATCAGTGGTCAATGTTTCAATGGTCGCCGAAAAATGATACGTGATCTACAAATGCATTTGAAGGATTTTCTCTGATAATTTGCTAAATAAAAAAATAAGTAAGCAAGGGAACTCCCTATAAGTATGACTCACTCTCTGTCAAGTGATTGAGACGTTAAAAACCATAACAGATAAGCAGGTTTGAAAGTAGATTAAAAACCTGTTTTTTTTACTTTTCTCAAAAAACCTCTTGACAAAAGGAATCGGGGGGGGGGTAAAATAGTATAGCATAGTTTTATTTGGGAGGAGATTATGGCTCAAGAAAAGCATACTTTTACTTATCTAGATGAATATTTAATAAGAGAGTATTTTGACTTGAAATTAAGTAAAGAGCATCTACACCCTACCTATCCTATGAAGCTCAAGGTCGATACTAAAGAAATCGTGATTCAAGCAGAGGCCAAGGGGGGTGAGCGAGCGATTCATGTTGAGAATGATACAGACGAATCCTTGTTACAAAAGTTGAGAGAATTGGATGACACCATAAAAGAGAATCAACTAGAAATTTTTGTCGTCTGTGGTCGTGGAAACAATGGCAGTGAACGTGATGAACTGGAGGAGCTTCTAGAAAAGTGGAATTGCAAACCAATCTATCTTGATAAGCAGAAAAATGGTGGGGCAACTCTCATTGAAAAGTTAGAAAGCAATATCAATAGTAGGGAAGTTGGAATAGTGTTAGCAACACCAGATGATATAGGCTATCATGACTCAGTTGAGGGGAGACTCAGTCCGAAGTATCGATTAAGGCAGAACGTACTTTTAGAATTAGGGTGGCTAATCGGTAAATTTGGAAGACAAAATATTATCTTACTTCAAAGAAACCATAGAGACTATCCGATAGAAATCGCTAGTGACATCTATGGTGTGGTATACGTCGATTTCAAAGATTCGGTGAATGAAATCCAGACGAAGCAAGCATTAGCCAAAGAGTTGTTCCAAATGCTTGTTGGTAAAGCTAACAACATTAAGAGACATAAATATTTAGTAATTGGAGATTAACATGAAAAACAAAGCATTAAAAACCTTGACCTTAACCACCGTGGCAGCTACTGCTTTGGTAACCCAGCAGGCTTATGCTGATGAAGTAGTAGAAGCGGCGACCTCATCTTCCTCAAATACTGCTAATGTAGAAGTCTCGTCATCTGTAACAGCAGAGCAAGTAGTAGCCGCCAAAGCGACCGCAGATACAGTAGCAAATCAAGTAGCCTATCAGCAAGATTCTTTGGTGAGTGCAGAAGCAGCAGCTAAGACAGCTCAAACAAATCTTGACCAAGCGGAACAGACCTTGACCAGTGCACAAGACTTGGCGACAAACGCAACGGAAGAAACGATTGCCGCAGCAGAAAAAGCAATCGTTAGTGCAGAACAAAATGTAGTAGAGGCACAAAACCAAGTGACTAGTGCAGAGCAGGCTACGGCAATTGCTCAAGAACAAGTAGACAAGGCTCAAGCAGGGGCCAACAAGGCGAAGACCGATGCCGACTTAGCAAAATTGCAAGCAGATACTTCTAAAGCAGAATTAGAGGCACTTCAAAATAGCCAAGAAGGACAAGCAATCAGTCAAGCCCAAGCAGAACTCAAAACAGCTCAAGAAGCTGTTGTAAACAAAACAACAGCAGTCACAACAGCAGAGCAGAACCTTGAGCAAGCTCAAGCAGCCGATACGAAGTTGGAGACTGATAGAGCTAGTGCTAATGCAGTCTTAGCTGAACAGACGCAAAAGGTGAAGGCAGCCCAAGCTCTAGTAACAGAAAAAGAAGTGGATTTAGAGACAGCTAAGCAAAATCTAGTGGTAGCTAATGAAAAAGTGGAGGCTGTTAAACCCAAGGCGACCTATAAATTTTCAATCAATTTGCCAGACTATTTAAGAGATGCTTATGTTAATCTGGTTAAAGCGGCCTTCTCTAAAGACAGTATAGATGCAGCAACTCAGGCTGAAAAACGCTATTATGGTGATATCAGGACTTTTGATGAAAGAGATAAATTGTCATATGCGACCATCGAATCAACAGACCCAACTCTTTATGATGTTGAAAATCTAGGTAGAGAACAACTATTGTTGCTCAACCAGTTTGCTATTGACTACACGAACGCCTACAGACAAGCTTTAGGGATTGATAAAAAAATAGTGGGCAATGAATGGTTAATAGAAGTAGCGGATGTGCGTGCCCGTCTATATGAAGAAAAGTATCCAGAAGGATTTTACGGACATGATGGAGAAATCATTGCAGCAGCAAATGATGAAGTATTTGGAGAAGGCTCCCCAATGGCCTCTGGTAGTGAGATTCTAGCCTATCCTAACATTAGTTCATCTGGTGGACTATATGAACAGAATACTAATTACTATACAATGTCAGAAATTCTTCATGTCATCGCCCAAGGAATTAATGGTTTTATGTTAAATGATTCTGGTTCATCTTATGGTCACTTTGCCCAATTGATGACCTATGAGGCGATGGGATTTGACCTTTACTATCATTCAGGTTCTGGTAAATTTAGAGTAGTTGGAGCTGGAAAGCGTACTACTAATTCTATGCAACGGGAGTATAAGAACTGGGATATACTTGAAGAAACAGATTCTGAAATTACGCTTGGTGACCCGAAAACAAAATACATTGGTCTTGAGGGCGAAGTTCTCTATGGTTGGTCAGTAAATTTACCCAAGAATAATTATAAGGCCTATGATCGTTTTGTTGAAAGAAATATTAGCTCGCAAGACTATAGTGCCTATGAATCTGCACTAAAAGATCAGAATGCAGCACAGTCAACCTATAACAATGTTCAAGCTGAGTTTGAAAGGGTGGCTAAAGAGTTAGAGAAAGCACAAAATGATCTTTCTTCTGCTCAATCCACCTACAATGTACTTGTCAATACTGCTCTTCAGACTCCGGAAGCGAAAAAAGCCCTGAAACTAGCACAGACAGACTTAGCGTCGGCTCAAGGAGTCTTACTAACTGCTCAAAACCAATGGCAAGCAGCAGAAGCCAAGGCGATGGTTCTCGCTACAGAGATAGCAAAAGCTCAAGCTGACTACGATAATCTATTGGCGACAGCAACTACGCTTAAAGCTCAAGCAGATGCTAGGAAAGCTGAGGTAGCAACTGCCCAATCTGTCTTAACACAGGCTCAAAACAAATTGACAGAGGCACGTCAAGCGGTCGAAAGAGCTGATCAAGAAGTAGCTTCAGCCAAGACCAATCTTTCAACGCTTAAAGAAGCACAGGTAACTCTTGCCAAAGCTCAAGCAGCCCATGCAGTTGCACAGAAGAATGCACAAGTAGCCAATCAAAGTCTTTCAGAGACTAGAGCAAAATTGGCGGACTTAAAACTAGTCTACGAAAAGGCTTATGCTGAGTACCTTGATCTTAAAAAACTTTATGACCTACAAACGATGATTATCCCACAACCAACGGTTGATAGTGACAACTCTAAAGAAAACTTGGGACAAGGAGACTCTTCTCAAAACAATGTTAAGACTTCGTCTAATGCTAAGGTGAAACTAGCGACAAACAAAGTTCTTTCAAAAACGGCTCCCAATGAGATAAGCATTGCGGCTGCGACAACAGAACATAAGTTTGCTGAAGTACAAACTCTGCCAACTACTGGCGAGAAGGAAACTAGCTTGTTATCTCTCTTAGGCTTAACAGCACTAGCAACAGGTCTCGCTCTGGCAGCACGTCGCCGCCAAAATGGATAAAATTTTTGACTTTTCGAGTAAAAACTCTTGCATATGCAGGAGTTTTTTGATATCATGTTCTAGTGCCGTAAAAATTACGGCTATAGCTTTGATGCAAGAGGTTGCGACACGCTCGGTTGCATTGCCACGCAACACGTGTTGGTTTTCTTGTGGAGCTAGCCTATTATGTTAAATAGACGAAAAGGAGAAAAAGATGGCAAACAAAAAAATCCGCATTCGCTTGAAAGCGTACGAACACCGTACACTTGATACAGCAGCTGCAAAAATCGTTGAAACTGCAACACGTACAGGTGCTCAAGTAGCAGGTCCAGTTCCACTTCCAACAGAACGTAGCCTCTACACAATCATCCGTGCGACTCACAAGTATAAAGACTCTCGTGAGCAGTTCGAAATGCGTACACACAAACGTTTGATCGACATTATCAACCCAACTCAAAAAACAGTTGACGCTTTGATGAAATTGGATCTTCCAAGTGGTGTAAACGTAGAAATCAAATTGTAATCTGATTTCTAATTGAGCACAGGCTAAACTCTGTGCAAAAAAGATAAATCTTCCTAGAAACAACTGTTTCTTCGTCAGATTTCCTATTTTTGCTGTGAGTTTGACGCCTTCTGCATCTTACCTTGAGCATGAAAAACGCTCGTTAAAAACTTTTTAAATACAAAATAAGAAAAGGAATATTTTTCTCATGACAAAAGGAATCTTAGGGAAAAAAGTGGGAATGACTCAAATCTTCACTGAATCTGGTGAATTTATCCCTGTTACTGTCATCGAAGCAACTCCAAACGTTGTTCTTCAAGTGAAAACAGTTGAAACTGATGGTTATGCAGCAGTTCAAGTTGGTTTTGATGACAAACGTGAAGTATTGAGCAACAAACCTGCCAAAGGCCATGTAGCTAAAGCTAACACAGCTCCTAAGCGCTTCATTCGTGAATTCAAAAACATTGAAGGCTTGGAAGTTGGACAAGAAATTACAGTTGAAACTTTCGCAGCTGGTGATGTTGTTGATGTAACTGGTACATCTAAAGGTAAAGGTTTCCAAGGTGTTATCAAACGCCATGGTCAATCACGTGGTCCTATGGCTCACGGTTCTCGTTACCACCGTCGTCCAGGTTCTATGGGTCCTGTTGCACCTAACCGTGTATTCAAAGGTAAAAACCTTGCAGGTCGCATGGGCGGCAACCGTGTAACAATTCAAAACCTTGAAGTTGTACAAGTTGTTCCAGAAAAGAACGTTATCCTTATCAAAGGTAACGTACCAGGTGCTAAGAAATCTCTTATCACTATCAAGTCAGCAGTTAAAGCTGGTAAATAATAAGGAAAGGGGAAATCAGTCGAAATGGCAAACGTAACATTATTTGACCAAACTGGTAAACAAGCTGGTGAAGTAGTTCTTAACGATGCGATCTTTGGTATCGAGCCAAACCAAGCAGTTGTATTTGATGTGATCATCAGCCAACGTGCTAGCCTTCGTCAAGGTACTCACGCAGTTAAAAACCGTTCAGCAGTCTCAGGTGGCGGACGCAAACCATGGCGTCAAAAAGGAACTGGACGTGCTCGTCAAGGTTCTATCCGTTCACCACAATGGCGTGGCGGTGGCGTAGTCTTCGGACCAACTCCACGTTCATACGCGTACAAACTTCCACAAAAAGTTCGTCGCTTGGCACTTAAATCTGTTTACTCAGAAAAAGTTGCTGAAAACAAATTTGTAGCTGTTAACTCACTTGAATTCACAGCTCCAAAAACTGCTGAATTTGCAAAAGTACTTGCAGCATTGAGCATTGATTCTAAAGTCCTTGTTATTCTTGAAGAAGGCAACGAATTCGCAGCTCTTTCTGCTCGTAACATCCCAGGAGTTAAAGTTGCAACTGCAACAACTGCAAGCGTACTTGACATCGCAAATGCAGACAAACTTCTTGTAACTCAAGCAGCTATCTCTAAAATTGAGGAGGTTCTTGCATAATGAATTTGTATGATGTTATCAAAAAACCTGTCATCACAGAAAGCTCAATGGGCCAACTCGAAGCAGGCAAGTATGTATTTGAAGTTGACACTCGTGCACACAAACTCTTGATCAAACAGGCTGTTGAAGCTGCATTCGAGGGTGTTAAAGTTGCAAATGTTAACACAATCAACGTGAAACCTAAAACAAAACGCGTAGGTCGTTATGTAGGTCGCACAAACAAAGTGAAAAAAGCAATCATCACATTGGCTGCTGATTCAAAAGCGATCGAATTGTTCGCTACAGCTGACGCTGAATAATCAAAGGAGGAATTAACGTGGGTATTAAAGTTTATAAACCAACGACAAATGGCCGTCGTAACATGACTTCTTTGGACTTCGCTGAAATCACAACAAGTACTCCAGAAAAAAGCTTGCTTGTTGCGTTGAAGAGCAAAGCTGGTCGTAACAACAACGGTCGCATCACTGTTCGTCACCAAGGTGGCGGTCACAAACGTTTCTACCGTTTGGTAGACTTCAAACGTAACAAAGATGGCGTTGAAGCAATCGTTAAAACTATCGAGTACGATCCAAACCGTTCAGCAAACATCGCTCTTGTACACTACACAGACGGTGTTAAAGCTTACATCATTGCTCCTAAAGGTCTTGAAGTTGGTCAACGCATCGTTTCAGGCCCAGAAGCAGATATCAAAGTTGGTAACGCACTTCCACTTGCAAACATCCCAGTCGGTACTGTTGTTCACAACATTGAGTTGAAACCAGGTCGCGGTGGTGAGTTGGTTCGCGCTGCTGGTGCATCTGCACAGGTTCTTGGTCAAGAAGGTAAATACGTTCTTGTTCGCCTTCAATCAGGTGAAGTTCGTATGATCCTTGGTACTTGCCGTGCTACTGTTGGTACTGTAGGTAACGAACAACATGGTCTTGTTAACCTTGGTAAAGCAGGTCGTAGCCGTTGGAAAGGTATCCGTCCAACAGTTCGCGGTTCTGTAATGAACCCTAACGATCACCCACACGGTGGTGGTGAAGGTAAAGCACCAGTTGGTCGTAAAGCACCATCTACACCATGGGGTAAACCAGCTCTTGGTTTGAAAACTCGTAACAAGAAAGCTAAATCTGACAAACTTATCGTTCGTCGTCGCAACCAAAAATAATCTATTCTTAGTTGCTTAGCATTCTATATCATCCGCCAACTCGGTAGCCCGCTATGCGGGCAAGCCGCTGTGGTACATATTTTAAAGGAGAAAACACTAAAATGGGACGTAGTCTTAAAAAAGGACCTTTCGTCGATGAGCATTTGATGAAAAAAGTTGAAGCTCAAGCAAACGACGAAAAGAAAAAAGTAATTAAAACTTGGTCACGTCGTTCAACGATCTTCCCAAGTTTCATCGGTTATACAATCGCAGTTTA
The DNA here is from genome assembly GCF_044427225.1 of Streptococcus sp. 2022WUSS037. Classification (NCBI taxonomy): domain Bacteria; kingdom Bacillati; phylum Bacillota; class Bacilli; order Lactobacillales; family Streptococcaceae; genus Streptococcus; species Streptococcus sp. 2022WUSS037. The sequence goes on from NZ_JAOTGJ010000022.1 coordinate 25,438, forward strand.
CGATGGACGTAAACATGTACCTGTATACATTCAAGAAGACATGGTAGGTCACAAACTTGGTGAATTTGCACCAACTCGTACTTACAAAGGTCATGCTGCTGACGACAAGAAAACTCGTCGTAAATAATTTAGGAGGAAAACACAATGGCAGAAATTACTTCAGCTAAAGCAACTGCTCGCACAGTACGTGTTTCACCTCGTAAATCACGTCTTGTCTTGGATAACATCCGTGGCAAAAGCGTAGCAGACGCAATCGCAATCTTGAAATTCACACCAAACAAAGCTGCGGGCATTATCGAGGGAGTTTTGAACTCAGCAATCGCTAACGCTGAAAACAACTTTGGTTTGGAAAAAGCTAACTTGGTAGTCAGCGAAGCATTCGCAAACGAAGGACCAACATTGAAACGTTTCCGTCCACGTGCGAAAGGTTCTGCTTCACCAATCAACAAACGCACAGCTCACATCACTGTAGTTGTGGCAGAGAAATAAGGAGGTAAAAACGTGGGTCAAAAAGTACATCCAATTGGTATGCGTGTTGGCATCATCCGTGATTGGGATGCTAAATGGTATGCTGAAAAAGAATACGCGGATTACCTTCATGAAGATCTTGCAATCCGCAACTTTATCAAACAAGAATTGGCTGATGCGTCAACATCAACAATCGAAATCGAACGTGCTGTAAACAAAGTAATCGTTTCTATCCACACTGCTAAACCAGGTATGGTTATCGGTAAAGCTGGTAGCAACGTTGATGCGCTTCGTGCTCAATTGAACAAATTGACTGGTAAGCAAGTACACATCAACATCATCGAAATCAAACAACCTGATTTGGATGCACACCTTGTTGGTGAGTCAATCGCTCGTCAATTGGAGCAACGTGTGGCATTCCGCCGTGCTCAAAAACAAGCTATCCAACGTGCAATGCGCGCTGGTGCAAAAGGTATCAAAACACAAGTTTCTGGTCGTTTGAACGGTGCTGATATTGCCCGTGCAGAAGGCTACTCAGAAGGAACTGTTCCTCTTCATACACTTCGTGCGGATATCGACTACGCTTGGGAAGAAGCTTTGACAACTTACGGTAAACTTGGTGTTAAAGTATGGATCTACCGTGGTGAAGTTCTTCCAGCTCGTAAAAACACTAAAGGAGGTAAATAACAAATGTTAGTACCTAAACGTGTAAAACACCGTCGTGAATTCCGTGGAAAAATGCGCGGTGAAGCTAAAGGTGGAAAACAAGTAGACTTTGGTCAATACGGTCTTCAAGCAACTACTAGCTCATGGATTACAAACCGCCAAATCGAAGCTGCCCGTATCGCTATGACGCGTTACATGAAACGTGGTGGTAAAGTTTGGATCAAGATCTTCCCACACAAATCATACACTGCTAAAGCTATCGGTGTACGTATGGGTTCTGGTAAAGGTGCTCCTGAAGGTTGGGTAGCTCCAGTTAAACGCGGTAAGGTTATGTTTGAAGTAGCTGGCGTTTCTGAAGAAATCGCACGTGAAGCATTCCGCCTTGCTGGTCACAAATTGCCAGTTAAAGTTAAATTCGTAAAACGTGAAGCAGAATAAGGAGAAGACATGAAACTTCAAGAAATTAAAGATTTTGTAAAAGAACTTCGTGGCCTTTCTCAAGAAGAACTTGCTAAGAAAGAAAACGAATTGAAGAAAGAACTCTTCGAACTTCGTTTCCAAGCTGCTGCTGGTCAACTTGAGCAAACTGCTCGTTTGAACGAAGTGAAGAAACAAATTGCACGTATCAAAACTGTGCAATCAGAAACTAAATAATAGATTGGGAAAGGAGAATTTCAATGGAACGCAATAATCGTAAAGTTCTTGTTGGACGCGTAGTATCTGACAAAATGGACAAAACAATCACAGTTGTAGTTGAAACTAAACGTAACCACCCAGTCTATGGTAAACGTATTAACTACTCTAAAAAGTACAAAGCTCATGATGAAAACAATGTTGCTAAAGAAGGCGATATCGTTCGTATCATGGAAACTCGCCCACTTTCAGCTACAAAACGTTTCCGTCTTGTAGAAGTTGTGGAAGAGGCAGTTATCATTTAATCAACCTGAAAGGAGAAAATTGACATGATTCAAACAGAAACTCGTTTGAAAGTTGCTGACAACAGTGGCGCACGCGAAATCTTGACAATCAAAGTTCTTGGTGGTTCAGGACGTAAATTCGCGAACATCGGCGACATCATCGTTGCTTCAGTAAAACAAGCTACTCCTGGTGGTGCGGTTAAAAAAGGTGACGTTGTAAAAGCCGTTATCGTTCGTACTAAGACAGGTGCTCGTCGTGCTGATGGTTCATACATCAAATTCGATGAGAATGCTGCAGTTATCATCCGTGAAGATAAAACACCTCGCGGAACTCGTATCTTTGGCCCAGTGGCACGCGAATTGCGTGACGGCGGTTTCATGAAAATCGTTTCATTGGCACCAGAAGTACTTTAATCTAACAAACTAAGTCCCCTGTTATCTCACCAGAGTAACAGGGTGCCCATTAGGGCGTAAGAAATCATAGGAGAAATCAAATGTTTGTAAAAAAAGGCGATAAAGTTCGCGTAATCGCTGGTAAAGACAAAGGCGTTGAAGCAGTTGTCGTAACAGCACTTCCAAAAGTAAACAAAGTTATTGTTGAAGGTGTTAACATCGTTAAGAAACACCAAAAACCAAACAGCGAAAACCCTCAAGGCGCTATCGTTGAAAAAGAAGCTCCAATCCATGTGTCAAACGTTCAAGTTCTTGACAAAAATGGTGTTGCAGGACGCGTTGGTTACAAGTTTGTAGACGGCAAAAAAGTTCGCTACAACAAAAAATCAGGCGAAGTGCTTGATTAATCACGAAGGAAAGGAGAAGTATAATGGCAAATCGTTTAAAAGAAAAATATCTTAATGAAGTAGTTCCTGCTTTGACTGAACAATTTAACTATTCTTCAGTTATGGCTGTGCCAAAAGTTGATAAGATCGTTTTGAACATGGGTGTTGGTGACGCTGTTTCTAACGCTAAAAACCTTGAGAAAGCTGCTCAAGAATTGGCTTTGATCTCAGGTCAAAAACCACTTATCACTAAAGCTAAGAAATCAATCGCCGGCTTCCGTCTTCGTGAGGGTGTTGCGATCGGTGCGAAAGTAACTCTTCGTGGCGAACGTATGTATGAGTTCTTGGACAAATTGGTTACAGTTTCACTTCCACGTGTACGTGACTTCCACGGTGTACCAACTAAGTCATTTGACGGACGTGGTAACTACACACTTGGTGTGAAAGAGCAATTAATCTTCCCAGAAATCAACTTCGACGATGTTGATAAAACTCGCGGTATGGATATCGTTATCGTTACAACTGCTAACACTGACGAAGAATCACGTGCATTGCTTACTGGCCTTGGTATGCCGTTTGCAAAATAAGAGGGAGAGAATAAATGGCTAAAAAATCAATGATCGCTAAGAACAAACGCCCAGCTAAGTTCTCTACACAAGCTTACACACGCTGTGAAAAATGTGGACGTCCACACTCAGTTTACCGCAAATTCAAATTGTGCCGTGTATGCTTCCGCGACTTGGCTTACCTTGGACAAATTCCTGGCGTAACAAAAGCTTCTTGGTAAGATAAGATGTGAGAGCGTTTAGCAACCAACGCAAAGATAGGAGATTTGACGATGAAGTTTACTTCTAGGGAAATCTATCTTCTTTGCTAAGGTTGTAGCTCGAACTCAATTGTATAAATAAACCCGATACAAAGTTTGCTTGTCAATTTGAACACGGGCGAAAGCCTGTGTGAAAAAAGAGACGCAGTCGTTTCAGCCTTGGCTGAATTACGAATGTGGCTACCATTAGGTGCAAACTTTCCTAGAAACGAGGTTTCTTCGTCAAGTTTTCTATTTTCACTTTGGCTTTTAGCGCCCTTTGTATCATGAATTAACTAGCAAGTGATTCAATCAAACTGCTAGTAAGAGGAGAAACAACAAATGGTTATGACTGACCCAATTGCAGATTTTTTGACACGTATTCGTAACGCTAACCAAGCAAAACACGAAGTGCTTGAAGTACCTGCATCAAACATCAAAAAAGGTATTGCTACAATCCTTAAAAACGAAGGTTTTGTGAAAAACGTTGAATTCATCGAAGATGACAAACAAGGCATCATCCGCGTATTCTTGAAATACGGACCAAACGGTGAAAAAGTTATCACTAACTTGAAACGCGTTTCAAAACCAGGTCTTCGTGTTTACTCAAAACGTGAAGATATTCCAAAAGTTCTTAACGGACTTGGTATCGCAATCATCTCAACATCAGAAGGTCTTTTGACTGACAAACAAGCTCGTCAAAAGAACGTTGGTGGTGAGGTTATCGCATACGTTTGGTAATTGGATGATACCAAGAGCGTAGTGACCCAAGTGAAAATAGGAAATCAAACGAAGAATACTTGCATTCAAGTTTGATTTATCTTTTTCACACAGGTCACAGCTCGGGTTCAAATCTAATAATCTGATTTGAAGGTATTATGAAACCAAACTAGAACAAGATTCACTAATTGAACACGCCTACAACTCTTTTAAAAAAGTGAAAAGTATTTCAGAAATGCTCACCTTGTTCGTCGTAAACGTCTGAACTTTCTCTGACCTTCGGTCAGGAAAGTCCTAGTCGTTCTGACGAGGGTGCGTCTACGAAATCAAAGATTTCGGACTTACCGCTTATTTTTCTTCGAGTTGCTTAACGGCTTTGTATCTTGTTCACCCCGTGAAAACTAGTCGCTAGACGGCTTGATAATTTAACAGGAGAATTAAAAAATATGTCACGTATTGGTAATAAAGTAATTACATTGCCTGCTGGTGTTGAGCTTGCTCAAAACAACGGCGTGGTAACTGTAAAAGGACCTAAAGGGGAATTGACTCGTGAATTCCCAACTGCTATTGAAATCCGTGTGGAAGGTACAGAAGTTACTCTTCACCGTCCAAACGATTCAAAAGAAATGAAGACTATTCACGGTACTAGCCGTGCTAACCTCAACAACATGGTTGTTGGTGTTTCTGAAGGCTTCAAAAAAGAACTTGAAATGCGTGGTGTCGGTTACCGTGCTCAATTAGCTGGTAACAAATTGACACTTGCTGTTGGTAAATCACATCCAGACGAAGTGGTTGCACCAGAAGGTATCACATTTGAAGTTCCAACACCAACACAAATCGTCGTGTCTGGTATCAACAAAGAAGTTGTTGGTCAAACAGCAGCTTACATCCGTAGCCTTCGTGCTCCTGAGCCATACAAAGGTAAAGGTATCCGCTACGTTGGTGAATTCGTTCGCCGTAAAGAAGGTAAAACAGGTAAATAATAGCTTGCTGAGGTGGCTTAGCCACCTGGCTGACTATTTCTCAAATTGTTTCGTAAGAAACAGAATCATACATTAAGAGGTGAATATTGTGATTTCAAAACCAGATAAAAACAAAATCCGCCAAAAACGCCACCGTCGCGTTCGCGGTAAAATCTCTGGAACTGCTGCTCGCCCACGTTTGAACATTTTCCGTTCTAATACAGGCATCTACGCTCAAGTGATTGATGACGTAGCGGGTGTAACGCTCGCAAGCGCTTCTACTCTTGATAAAGAAGTTTCAAAAGGTACTAAGACAGAACAAGCTGTTGTTGTAGGTAAACTCGTTGCTGAACGCGCGGTAGCTAAAGGTATTTCTGAAGTGGTCTTTGACCGCGGTGGATATCTCTATCACGGACGTGTGAAAGCTTTGGCTGAATCAGCTCGTGAAAACGGATTGAAATTCTAATAGGGAGGACACTAAGAAATGGCATTCAAAGATAACGCAGTTGAAATTGAAGAACGCGTAGTAGCCATCAACCGTGTTACAAAAGTTGTTAAAGGTGGACGTCGTCTTCGTTTTGCAGCTCTTGTGGTTGTTGGTGACCGTAACGGTCGCGTAGGTTTCGGTACTGGTAAAGCTCAAGAAGTACCAGAAGCTATCCGTAAAGCAGTTGAATCTGCTAAGAAAAACATGATTGAAGTACCAATGGTTGGTACAACAATCCCTCACGAAGTTCGCTCAGAATTTGGCGGCGCTCGTGTATTGTTGAAACCTGCTTCAGAAGGTTCTGGGGTTGCTGCCGGTGGTGCAACTCGTGCCGTAATCGAATTGGCAGGTATTGCAGATGTGACTTCTAAGTCACTTGGTTCAAACACACCAATCAACATCGTTCGCGCAACAGTTGAAGGTTTGAAACAATTGAAACGTGCTGAAGAAGTGGCTGCACTTCGTGGCATCTCAGTTTCTGATTTAGCATAAGAAAGGAGATACTCATGGCTCAAATTAAAATCACTTTGACTAAGTCTCCAATCGGTCGCAAACCAGAACAACGTAAAACAGTTGTTGCACTTGGACTTGGTAAATTGAACTCTTCAGTTATTAAAGAAGATAACCCAGCTATTCTTGGAATGGTTAACGCTATCTCTCACTTGGTAACTGTAGAAGAAGTTAAATAATCTAACAAATAGACTAAGTCGCATAGAGAAATCTTTGCGACTTCTAGTCCATTTTACATATTTACATACAGCGAGTTTGTGGAGGAAGACTCTTGTACTTCACAGGCGCTAGCATATAAAAGAGGAGAAATAATAATGAAACTTCATGAATTACAACCTGCTACAGGTTCTCGTAAAGTCCGCAACCGTGTAGGTCGTGGTACATCATCAGGTAACGGTAAAACATCTGGCCGTGGTCAAAAAGGTCAAAAAGCTCGTAGCGGTGGCGGTGTTCGCCCAGGTTTTGAAGGTGGACAAACTCCATTGTTCCGTCGTCTTCCAAAACGTGGATTTACAAATATCAACGCTAAAGAGTACGCAATCGTTAACCTTGATCAATTGAACGCTTTTGAAGATGGTGCAGAAGTAACACCAGTTGTGCTTATCGAAGCTGGAATCGTTAAAGCTGAAAAATCAGGAATTAAAATTCTTGGTAACGGTGAATTGACGAAGAAATTGACAGTTAAAGCTGCTAAATTCTCTAAATCAGCTGAAGAAGCAATCACTTCTAAAGGTGGCTCAGTAGAAGTCATCTAAGAGGTGACAGCCTATGTTTTTTAAACTTTTAAAAGATGCCTTAAAGGTAAAATTGGTACGTAGTAAAATTCTATTTACTATCTTTATCCTTTTTGTCTTCCGCGTAGGAACCCACATTACAGTACCAGGAGTAAACGCAAAGAGTCTTGAAGCCTTGTCAAATGTTCCATTTTTGAACATGTTGAGCTTGGTTTCGGGAAATGCTATGCGTAATTTCTCAGTTTTCGCACTAGGGGTTAGTCCTTATATTACAGCTTCCATCATTGTTCAACTTTTGCAAATGGATATTTTACCTAAATTTGTTGAATGGGGTAAGCAAGGTGAAGTTGGTCGTCGTAAACTGAATCAGGCAACACGCTACATTTCTTTGGTACTGGCATTTGTTCAATCTATTGGTATTACAGCAGGCTTTAATGCCTTGTCTGGTGCAAAATTGACCAATATGCCATTAAATTGGCAAACATATTTGTTGATTGGATCAATTTTGACAACAGGTTCGATTATTGTAACCTGGCTGGGGGAACAAATTTCTGAAAAGGGCTATGGTAATGGTACATCAATGATTATCTTCGCGGGTATCATTTCATCACTACCAGGGACTTTTCACGAGATTTACATTGATCGCTTTGTTAATATTGAATCAAGTCGTTTGGGGGAGTCAGCAATCTTTGTTGCTGCACTCGTCGTATTAATATTCTTTGTTGTGTATTTTACAACTTTTGTACAACAAGCAGAATATAAATTACCAATTCAATATACAAAACGTGCACAAGGAGCACCTTCTAGCTCATATTTACCGCTGAAATTGAATCCAGCAGGAGTTATTCCCGTAATCTTTGCAGGCTCAATCACTGCAGTTCCAACTTCTTTGATTCAATATTTCGCAAGTCAAAATAAGAGTGCCGGGTGGTTATTGACGGTTCAGGAATACTTTGATTATTCAACTGCTAAAGGTATGATTGTATATGCAGGTTTAATTATTGCCTTTACATTCTTCTACACCTTTGTTCAAGTAAATCCTGAGAAGACTGCAGAAAGCCTTCAGAAAAGTGCAGCCTATATCCATGGAGTTCGTCCTGGTAATGGCACTGAACAGTTTTTGTCAAAATTATTGACAAGATTGGCAGTAATCGGAGCACTCTTCTTGAGTTTTGTAGCTTTGTTGCCCATCCTTGCGCAAAATCTCTTTGGGCTTTCTTCAAGCATTGCATTCCTTGGTACAAGTTTAATTATCGTAATCTCTACAAGTATCGAAGGCATCAAGCAATTAGAAGGCTACCTTCTTAAGAGAAAATATGTAGGTTTCTTAGAAATTACAGAATAGAATATAGGTTGACCTAGTCAACCTTCTATTTTGTTTTTAGATAAGTTTGTCAATAATGGCAAATTTATGTGAAAACAAAATAAGGAGTTTGTCATGAATCTTTTAATTATGGGTTTACCAGGTGCTGGTAAAGGGACACAAGCGGCCAAGATTGTTGAGAAATTCAATGTTGCTCATATTTCAACAGGAGATATGTTCCGTGCAGCAATGGCCAATCAGACTGAAATGGGTATTCTTGCCAAGTCGTACATTGATAAGGGTGACCTCGTTCCCGATGAAGTTACTAATGGCATTGTCAAAGAACGTTTGGTTCAGGATGACATCAAGGAAAAAGGCTTTTTGCTAGATGGCTATCCTCGTACGATTGAACAAGCCCATGCCTTGGATGAAAATTTGGCTGACTTAGGAATTGAGTTGCAAGGTGTTATCAATATTGAGATTGATCCTTCAAAATTGGTAGAGCGTCTCAGCGGTCGTATTATTCATAAAGAAACCGGAGAGACTTTCCACAAAGTATTCAATCCACCTGTTGGAGACTACAAAGAGGAAGACTTCTATCAACGTGAAGATGACAAGCCAGAATCTGTCAAACGTCGTTTAGAGGTCAATATTGCACAAGGACAGCCAATCATTGATCATTATCGTGCAAAAGGGCTGGTTCATGATATTGAAGGTGACCAAGACATTGACCTTGTTTTCCAAGCAATTGATACAGTACTATCAAAATTGCAATAAACTAATAGATTTGGCTTGCATTTTTTATACAAAGATGATAAAATAGCCTAGTCTGACTTATAATTGTTACCTCTGTGTTCAGAGGACATCAAATCGATATTTAGAGAGGGGTTACTTTTGCATGGCAAAAGAAGATGTGATTGAAATTGAAGGCAAAGTAGTCGATACAATGCCAAATGCTATGTTTACTGTTGAGTTGGAGAACGGACACCAAGTCCTTGCAACTGTTTCAGGTAAAATCCGTAAAAACTACATTCGTATTTTGGTCGGTGACCGCGTAACTGTTGAGCTTAGTCCATACGACTTGACACGTGGACGTATCACATACCGCTTTAAATAGTCGAAATACTTGGAGGGATTAAACATGAAAGTAAGACCATCGGTCAAACCAATTTGCGAATACTGCAAAGTTATTCGTCGTAATGGTCGTGTTATGGTGATTTGCCCAGCAAACCCTAAACACAAGCAACGTCAAGGTTAAGAAATAGAAAGGAGAAAACATGGCTCGTATTGCTGGAGTTGACATTCCAAATGACAAACGTGTAGTTATTTCATTAACTTATGTTTATGGTATCGGTCTTGCAACATCTAAAAAAATTCTTGCAGCTGCAGGTATTTCAGAAGATGTACGCGTGAAAGATTTGACATCAGATCAAGAAGATGCTATTCGTCGCGAAGTTGATGCAATCAAAGTTGAAGGTGACCTCCGTCGTGAAGTTAACTTGAACATCAAACGTTTGATGGAAATCGGTTCATACCGTGGTATCCGTCACCGTCGTGGACTTCCTGTCCGTGGACAAAACACTAAAAACAATGCCCGCACTCGTAAAGGTAAAGCTGTTGCGATTGCAGGTAAGAAAAAATAATATAGGAGGTAGAAAAATTGGCTAAACCAACACGTAAACGTCGTGTGAAAAAGAATATCGAATCTGGTATTGCTCATATTCACGCTACATTTAATAACACTATTGTTATGATTACTGATGTGCATGGTAACGCTATTGCTTGGTCATCAGCTGGTGCTCTTGGTTTCAAAGGTTCTCGTAAATCTACACCATTCGCAGCTCAAATGGCTTCAGAAGCAGCTGCTAAATCTGCACAAGAACACGGTCTTAAAACAGTTGAAGTTACCGTTAAAGGCCCAGGTTCAGGTCGTGAGTCTGCTATCCGCGCTCTTGCTGCCGCTGGTCTTGAAGTAACAGCAATTCGTGATGTGACTCCTGTACCACACAATGGTGCTCGTCCTCCAAAACGTCGCCGTGTATAATCATACATTCCATACACAGCTTTTCGTTTAAGAGGGAGTAAGAAATGATTGAGTTTGAAAAACCAACAATAACAAAAATTGATGAAAATAAAGATTACGGCAGATTTGTGATCGAACCATTAGAACGTGGTTACGGTACAACTCTTGGTAACTCTCTTCGTCGTGTACTTCTTGCCTCACTTCCAGGTGCTGCAGTAACATCAATTAAAATTGATGGTGTACTCCACGAATTCGACACAGTTCCAGGTGTTCGTGAAGATGTTATGCAAATTATTCTTAACATCAAAGGCATTGCTGTAAAATCTTATGTCGAAGACGAAAAGAAAATTGAACTTGATGTAGTAGGTCCAGCTGAAGTAACAGCAGGAGACATTCTTACAGATAGTGACATTGAAATTGTAAACCCTGACCATTATCTCTTTACCATTGCTGATGGTGCCACTTTTAAAGCTGTTTTGACTGTCAATTCAGGTCGTGGTTATGTACCAGCTGAGGGTAATAAGAAAGATGATGCACCAGTGGGAACACTTGCTGTAGATTCTATCTATACGCCAGTGAAGAAAGTCAATTATCAAGTTGAACCAGCTCGTGTTGGTAGCAACGATGGTTTTGACAAATTAACACTTGAAATCAACACAAATGGCACCATTATTCCAGAAGATGCTTTAGGTCTTTCTGCACGCATTTTGATGGAGCACTTAGGTCTCTTCACTGACTTGACTGAAGTTGCAAAATCTGCAGAAGTGATGAAAGAAGCTGAAGTGGCTTCAGATGATCGTATGTTTGATCGTACGATTGAAGAATTGGATCTATCTGTTCGCTCATATAACTGTCTGAAACGTGCAGGCATTAATACTGTATTCGACTTGACAGAGAAAACTGAGCCAGAAATGATGAAAGTGCGCAATCTTGGTCGCAAGAGTCTTGAAGAAGTTAAAGTTAAATTGGCTGATCTTGGTCTAGGATTGAAAAAAGATAAATAATATAGGAGGAAATCATGGTATACCGTAAACTAGGACGCACTAGCTCACAACGTAAAGCAATGTTGCGCGATTTGACAACTGACCTTTTGATCAACGAATCAATCGTTACAACTGAAGCTCGTGCTAAAGAAATCCGTAAAACAGTTGAAAAAATGATCACACTTGGTAAACGTGGTGATTTGCACGCACGTCGTCAAGCAGCAGCATTTGTTCGTAACGAAATTGCATCTGAAAACTATGATGAAGCAACTGATAAGTACACTTCTACTACAGCACTTCAAAAATTGTTCTCTGAAATTGCACCTCGTTATGCAGAACGTAATGGTGGATATACTCGTATCCTCAAAACTGAACCACGTCGTGGTGATGCTGCACCAATGGCAATTATTGAACTTGTATAAGATCATCAATTTTGTTGAGTGTTATGATGATGGAATCCTATTCTGATTCTTAGTCTAGCTCTGGTCTACCGCTGAGCTTGTCTCAGCGGTAACACTCATCATGTTGATTGGACGCTTGTTTACGAAATTACTCTAAGATAGAATAATTTCGTAAGCAGGCGTTTTTATTTTACTCAAAAATTTTGATATACTTATAAAATGAATAGAGAAGATAGGTAACCGCCCCATAACAAGGTATCTATCTAATCACTCCCTCCTCCTGTATACTGTTATAAAAAACAAAACTGGAGGATTTATTATGTCACACCCCATCGTCCCATTGACTGTTCCCCAATCTCGCCGCTTTGAGAAGAAAGGCAGAAATGATATTCTGATGAAAATTCATCTCGGAAAAGTGGAAGTCACATTCTTTCACTCTATCAACCAAAAAATATTAGAAACAATCTTGGATAAGGTACTGCACTATGACCATCCGACTCAGTGATTTAGGTCAAGTCTACTTGGTTTGCGG
>NZ_JAOTGJ010000023.1:0-36951 GCF_044427225.1 Streptococcus sp. 2022WUSS037
GACTCAGTAGTTAAGTGACGATAGCCTAGGAGATACACCTGTACCCATGCCGAACACAGCAGTTAAGCCCTAGAACGCCTGAAGTAGTTGGGGGGTGCCCCCTGTTAGATACGGTAGTCGCTTAGCAAGTTGGAGAGAGATCTCCATTTGGGAGTTTAGCTCAGCTGGGAGAGCATCTGCCTTACAAGCAGAGGGTCAGCGGTTCGATCCCGTTAACTCCCATAGGTCCCGTAGTGTAGCGGTTATCACGTCGCCCTGTCACGGCGAAGATCGCGGGTTCGATTCCCGTCGGGACCGTTGAAACATCACAGTGTGATGTTTCAAGTGACTTAAATAAGGAAAGACTCGTTAGCTCAGTTGGTAGAGCAATTGACTTTTAATCAATGGGTCGCTGGTTCGAGCCCAGCACGAGTCATATGCGGGTTTGGCGGAATTGGCAGACGCACCAGATTTAGGATCTGGCGCTTTCGGGCGTGGGGGTTCAAGTCCCTTAACCCGCATAGAATAGAAATAGGCCGGCTTAGCTCAGTTGGTAGAGCATCTGATTTGTAATCAGAGGGTCGCGTGTTCAAGTCATGTAGCCGGCATTAGGAAAGATTGCGAACGTAGTTCAGTGGTAGAACACCACCTTGCCAAGGTGGGGGTCGCGGGTTCGAATCCCGTCGTTCGCTTTGAGAGGCCGGGGTGGCGGAACTGGCAGACGCACAGGACTTAAAATCCTGCGATGGCAACATCGTACCGGTTCGATTCCGGTCCTCGGCATGAAGATTATAATAGTTAGCACCCTTAGCTCAACTGGATAGAGTACCTGACTACGAATCAGGCGGTTAGAGGTTCGAATCCTCTAGGGTGCATCACTCGCTTAATGGAGACGTTAGGGGAGCTTTATTTTTAATAGTATCGGGAAGTAGCTCAGCTTGGTAGAGTACTTGGTTTGGGACCAAGGTGTCGCAGGTTCGAATCCTGTCTTCCCGATTATATTATTTTGGCGGTGTAGCTCAGCTGGCTAGAGCGTCCGGTTCATACCCGGGAGGTCGGGGGTTCGATCCCCTTCGCCGCTATATACTCTTGTTTGCTGGACCTTTAGCTCAGCTGGTTAGAGCTCTCGGCTCATAACCGAGCGGTCGTAGGTTCAAGTCCTACAAGGTCCATATTATTGGAGGATTACCCAAGTCCGGCTGAAGGGAACGGTCTTGAAAACCGTCAGGCGTGTAAAAGCGTGCGTGGGTTCGAATCCCACATCCTCCTTTTCTACTACCGCGGGATGGAGCAGCTAGGTAGCTCGTCGGGCTCATAACCCGAAGGTCGTAGGTTCAAATCCTGCTCCCGCAATTTCTTTAAGAATTTGGCTCGGTAGCTCAGTTGGTAGAGCAATGGATTGAAGCTCCATGTGTCGGCGGTTCGATTCCGTCTCGCGCCATTAATTTAACTTTGTCCAAGTTTATTATCTTGGGCGCGTAGCTCAGATGGTTAGAGCGCACGCCTGATAAGCGTGAGGTCGGTGGTTCGATTCCACTCGTGCCCATATTATATTGATGGAGAATTACTCAAGAGGCTGAAGAGGACGGTTTGCTAAATCGTTAGGTCGGGTAACTGGCGCAAGGGTTCGAATCCCTTATTCTCCGTAGTGAACGAGATTATCGCTTGATATTCTCGTTTTATTGTATCTTGGTGAGGGTCTATTATGAATAAATTTTCAAAATTAGTAGTAGTTGTTTCTATCTTTTTATTACTGTCATTTTCTCTTTTGTTTGTGACTTTCTCTAAGGGGTTACAGGTACCATATTTAAATAATATCGTTAGTGTTGTTGTAACGCCAATTCAATCGGTTATTTCAGTACCTACTAGATTTTTTTCTGAGCAGAAAGATGTCTTGACAGATTTGATGAACGCTTACGAGGAAAATAAACAGTTAAAGGAAGCTATTATGAGCCTTGAAGGGATGGCTGCTGAAAATACTAGCTTGAAAGAAGAGAATGCATCGCTTCGTAGCAGTTTAGGTGTGGTATCTGATTTTCCTGAAAAACAACTTATTCCAGGATCAGTTTTAGTGAGGACTCCTTCATCGTGGTCGGAGCATATTTCAATTAATATTGGTGAGACTAGTGGTGTGACATCTAATGCACTTGTGGTTGCTAATGGTGGATTAGTTGGCATCGTGAGTTCATTGAGTTCAGATTCGGCGGTTGTTACCTTATTTACGAATTCGGATGAATTCACGAAGTTGCCTGTGAAAATTTCTGTTGATTCTAAAGAAATTTATGGTATTTTATCAGGCTATGATGCAGATACAAATAGTTTTATCATTAATCAGTTGAACTCAGCTGATGAAATTGCAGTGGGTAGCAATGTTGTAACGAGTGATTTGGCTGGTGCGACTCCGGCAAATGTCCAAATTGGTAAAGTTTTATCGGTTAAATCAAATAGTAACAGTTTAAATAGAGAAGTATATGTTGAGCCGACAGCTAGTTTTTCAAACATTTATTCGGTTTTAGTGGTAGGTCAAACAAATGCGCAATAAAATGATAGAAATATTTATGTTTCCCATCTTGTTCTTTATTTTATTACTTGATGGACAGATTTCAACGTTGGTAACAAATTGGTTGGTTGGATTATTTACTATTTCAAGTCATTTGGTACTTATGTTAGCTATTTTTTATGCTAACTATGTGTCTCTTGGTTTTTCATTATTCATATTTACTTTGCTAGGTTTGGTATATGATATTAGTTATCTTAATCTGATTGGTATTGCTACTACAACCCTTCCTTTAGTTTTGTATTGCATTTATTTCTTCTTCCAAAGTGCTGTCAGCAAGCGAGGAATTAATATTTTGATTTTACTAGTAGCTATTTTTCAATTTGAATTTATTAGTTATTCATTTGCTCGTATTTTTCATATAACAAACTTGTCTGTGTTTATCTTTGTTTTTAATAAATTACTTCCAAGTTTACTATTCAATTTGGCCTTATTTTTCGTACTACAGCCGTTATTTGAGCGTTTATTTGGAATAACAAATAAGACATAGAAATGTAATAATTGCGTAATATACTTACGCAATTTTTTTGATAAAATGAGAGAGTCAGAAAGAATAGAGGAGTTAGTTTAGCTTATGAAGAAGAAAATCTTAGCTACATTGTTGTTAAGTACAGTCGCTTTATCAAATGTACAATATATGACTGTAATTAACGCGAATGATGTAGATAGTCAGATTGCAGCAAAAAATCAACAGATTAGTGAATTGACAGCACAACAAGCTGAAGCTCAACAACAAGTTGATGCTATTCAAGGACAAGTTGATGCAATTGTTAGTGAACAGGCGAAATTAACAGAAGAAAATACTCGTTTGGAAGCAGAATCGCAGACATTGGCGGCAGATATTGAGCGTTTGTCAGCTGATATTGTGTCACGTGATGGTGCTTTAAAGGAGCAGGCGCGTAGTGCTCAAGTTGATGGCTCTGCTTCAAGCTATATCAATACAATTTTAGATTCAAAATCAATCGTTGACGCTGTTTCACGTGTTAATGCAATGCGTGAGATTGTTTCAGCTAATAACCGTATGTTGGAACAACAAAAAGCTGATAAGGAAGCAATTGTTGAAAAACAAAAGGCAAACCAAGAGGCAATCACTACTTTGGCAGCTAATCGCCAAAAATTGGAAGATGACGCTCAAGTATTGCAAGTGCGTCAGGCTGAATTGGAAGCTGCTAAGTTAAATTTGGCTGTGCAGAAAGCTACTGCTGAAGATGAGAAAAATTCATTGTTGGAGCAAAAGGCAGCTGCAGAAGAAGCAGCTCGTCAAGCGGCAGCTCGTCAAGCGGAGTATCAAGCACAACAGGCAGCTCTAGCACAGCAACAAGTAGCTTCAGTATCAGCACCAGTCGTGTCAACGCCAGTAGAAACTACAGTGACTGAAACGGTTGCAGCTCCTACTCAAACAGTATCACAATCTACACCAACGGTAAGCACACCTACAACGTCTACATCATCAGGTTCAGGTAGTTCAGCGGCAGCAAATAATGCGCGTTATGATGCTTCATCTTATCCAGTTGGTGAGTGTACTTGGGGAGTTAAATCTCAACTTTCATGGGTTGGTCCTTACTGGGGAGATGCTAAGCAGTGGTTAGCATCAGCACGTGCTGAAGGTTTTAGTATAGGTTCTACTCCACAAGTAGGTGCGATTGCTGTTTGGACAGGTGGTTATTATGGGCACGTAGCGGTTGTTACGGCTGTTCAATCTTCAACAAGTATCCAAGTTGTTGAATCAAACTACATGGGTCGTCGTTATATTGGTAACCATCGTGGTGGTTATTTCAATCCAACAACGACTTCTGAGGGAGCAGTTTACTACATTTACCCTCCATATTAAGAAATTTTCAAATAGAGCGTGTGGATTTGCGCTCTATTTTTGTTTGAAAAATGAAGGAAAAAGGGTTAGAATAGTAAAGGTAGAAATATATAGGAGGCTGTCATGGCGTTTACTGACTTAAAATTGTTCGCTCTTTCGTCAAATCAGAAGTTAGCTGAACAGGTGTCGAAAAAAATAGGAATTCCTCTGGGAAAATCAAGTGTTCGTCAATTTTCAGATGGTGAGATTCAAGTGAATATTGAAGAATCAATTCGTGGAACTCATGTGTATATTCTTCAATCCACTAGCTCACCAGTTAATGATAATTTAATGGAAATTTTGATTATGGTTGATGCTCTTAAACGTGCATCTGCTGAATCAGTAAACGTAGTAATGCCTTATTATGGTTATGCACGCCAAGACCGAAAGGCTCGTGCACGGGAACCAATTACATCAAAATTGGTAGCTAATATGTTGCAGACAGCGGGTGTCAATCGTTTGTTGACAATTGATTTGCATGCTGCGCAGATTCAGGGATTCTTCGACATTCCTGTTGATCATTTGATGGGGGCTCCACTTATCGCTGACTACTTCGAACGTCGTGGTATGGTCGGTGACGGCTATGTGGTTGTATCGCCAGACCATGGTGGTGTAACACGTGCTCGTAAATTAGCTCAGTTCTTAAAAACACCGATCGCGATTATTGATAAGCGTCGTAGTGTTGATAAGATGAATACGTCTGAAGTAATGAATATTATTGGTGATATTGAGGGTAAAACTTGTATCTTGATCGATGATATGATAGACACTGCTGGAACCATTTGTCATGCGGCAGATGCTTTGGCAGAAGCAGGTGCAACGGCTGTCTATGCATCTTGTACTCACCCTGTTTTGTCAGGACCAGCCATGGATAATATTAGTAAGTCTGCTATTAAGCAGTTGGTTGTTTTGGATACCATTGAAATTCCCCAAGAACGCTTAATAGATAAGATTGAGCATATTTCAACGGCTGATTTATTAGCGGATGCTATTATTCGTATTCATGAAAAACGTCCATTGTCTCCATTGTTTGAAACTAGAATTGCTAAATAATAAGTTGGAAGAGCCTGATGGCTCTTCTTTTTGGTATAATGTTTTTATGTAAGTAATGAGAACGTTAAGAAAAGTGTATGATTTTAGGAAGCCTGTGTGGAAGTTGGTAGGACTTCAAGGGATATATAGTCGAATGAATTAGCTTTCAGACAAGGAACTGAGGCGCAAGCTACTAGAACAGCCTAGATGCTGTTCTAGGTTGGAGATAAGACTTGCGAAGCTAGTTACTTTCGTAGAGTACGGCAAGCCGAAAGTGACGATGTATCAAAGTTAATTCAAATGACTATATCTAAATCACTAGCTTTTTAGTTCACATACGATTATGATTTTAGGAGGTGCTGTTATGGATTTACGTCATCGTTTTAATAAGAATTTGGATCGGATTGAGGTTTCCATGATTCGACAGTTTGATCAGTCAATTTCAGATGTCCCAGGGATTTTAAAATTAACTCTGGGAGAGCCTGATTTTACAACGCCTGACCATGTTAAAGAAGCGGCTAAGGCTGCTATCGATGCCAACCAGAGTTATTATACTGGTATGGCTGGTCTTTTGGAGTTGCGCCAAGCGGCAGCTGAGTTTGTGGCTGAAAAATATAATTTGCACTACAATCCAGAAAATGAAATCCTCTCTACGATTGGTGCAACAGAAGCTTTGTCAGCCAGTTTAGTTGCTATTTTGGAAGCTGGAGATACGGTACTTCTACCTGCCCCTGCCTATCCTGGTTATGAACCGATTGTCAATATGGTGGGAGCAGACATTGTTGAAATTGATACAACGGCAAATGATTTTGTGTTGACACCTGAGATGTTGGAAGAGGCGATTATTACCCAAGGGGATAAGCTAAAAGCTGTCATTCTCAATTATCCTGCCAATCCAACGGGCGTGACTTACTCACGTGAGCAGATTCAGGCTTTTGCGGATGTCTTGCGTAAGTATCCTGTCTTTGTCCTATCAGATGAGGTCTATGCGGAGTTGACTTATACTGGTCAGCCTCATACTTCGATTGCGGAATTTTTGCCAGAGCAGACTATTTTGATTCAGGGGTTGTCCAAGTCCCATGCTATGACAGGTTGGCGGATTGGCTTGATTATGAGTCAGGCTCCCATCATTGCTCAAATTATCAAGAGCCATCAGTATCTTGTGACAGCGGCGTCAACTGCTATGCAGTATGGTGCAGTTGAGGCCCTGAAAAATGGTAAGGATGATGCTCTGCCGATGCGAGCGGAGTATGTCAAGCGTCGGGATTACATCATCGAGAAGATGACGGACTTAGGCTTTAAAATTATCAAGCCTGATGGAGCTTTTTACATCTTTGCCAAAATCCCTGCGGGTTACAATCAAGATTCTTTTAGCTTCTTGCAAGACTTTGCGAGAAAGAAAGCGGTGGCCTTTATTCCAGGTGCGGCCTTTGGTCAATATGGAGAAGGCTATGTGCGAATTTCCTATGCAGCAAGTATGGAGAAAATTCAAACAGCCATGGCTCGTTTGAAGGAATATCTAGAAGAAAATGGAACGAATTGAAACCAGGGGATTAGTCCTTTATAATCGGAATTTTCGGGAAGATGACAAGCTGGTTAAGATTTTCACAGAGAAGGCTGGCAAGCGAATGTTTTTCGTGAAACATGCTTCTAAGTCCAAACTGGTAGCTTCTATCCAGCCTTTGACCTATGCGGATTTTATCGTCAAAATCAACGATGACGGCCTGTCTTATATCGAAGATTTTCATCAGGTGCAACCTTTTAAGACTATTAACGGCGATATTTTCAAGCTCAGCTATGCTACCTACATCTTAGCTTTGGCAGATGCGGCCTTGCAGGACAAGGTTTATGATCCAGCTCTCTTTGCTTTTTTTGTCAAGACCTTGGACTTGATGGAGTCGGGTTTGGACTACGAAGTTCTGACCAATATCTTTGAAATTCAGCTCTTGGGTCGATTTGGCGTCAGTCTGAATTTTCACGAGTGTGCTTTTTGTCATCGGGTTGGCTTGCCTTTTGACTATTCCTACAAGTACAGCGGTGTCTTGTGTCCGCAACACTATCAACAAGATGAGCGACGGGCTTATCTGGATCCCAATGTACCCTATTTGCTTAATCAATTTCAGACCATTTCCTTTGATGAGCTGGAAACCATCTCCATCAAGCCTGAGATGAAGCGAAAATTACGGCTTTTTATTGACCAGCTGTACGAGGAATATGTGGGGATTCACTTGAAATCCAAGAAATTTATAGATGATTTGTCTTCTTGGGGGAAGATTATGAAATCAGAAGAATAAATATAGTCATTTGAATTAACTTTGATACATCGTCACTTTCATCTTGCCGTACTCTACGAAAGTAACTAGCTTCGCAAGTCTTATCTCCAACCTAGAACAGCCTAGAGGCTGTTCTAGCAGCCTGCGCCTCAGTTCCTTGTCTGAAAGCTAATTCATTCGACTATAGAAACAGCCTTCTCAATGGAGAGGGCTGTTTTGTAGATATTCCGTTAATTCTGTTTGGGCTTGGAGTGGTGTCAGGACAGCTAGGAAGGAGAGGTGGCTTCGGAAGCAGACTTGGTAGTCAGGCTCTTCATCAATCAAGATGAGCTGTCCAGTGTCATCTCGCTGGCGAATGGTTTTTGCTACCTTCATTCCATCCCAGAATATGTTTTGAGGGGTATTTATGATAAAATAGTAGTTAATTTGATGGGCGACGGGAAAATCTTCCTTGTGTTTGACTTGGAAGGGTCGCCCAAGTTGGTTTAAAATCCTTTCTATCGTGTTTGGATAGAAGAATGGTTTTAGGATATAAATCATGTAGGTTCCTTTCCTTTCTTTTCTTTGATATATCTTAGTATAGGAAATTTTAGAGAAAATGGGGTGGAGCTGTCATGAACAGTCTTTATTTTGTCATGAATGGGGGATGAGATGTTACGGATTTTTATCTTGGAAGATGATTTTATGCAACAAGCTAGGTTGGAGCAGGCGATTGAGGAAGTTGTAAAAACGAGTGACGTTGCCTACAAGACCTTGGAAGTGTTTGGTAAACCTCAGCAGTTACTTGAGGCTGTGACAGAGACTGGAAATCATCAGCTCTTTTTCCTAGATATTGAGATTAGGGGTGAGGAGAAGAAAGGGATGGAGATTGCACGGGAGATAAGGGCGCGTGATCCGCATGCTGTGATTGTTTTTGTGACGACGCATTCGGAATTTATGCCTTTGACCTATAAATACCGTGTGTCAGCTCTTGATTTTATTGATAAGGGGTTGGATGAGCCTGCCTTTAAGGAAGCGGTGGCAGATGTTCTCCAACATGCTTATAGTCATATCAGTCAGACTGTGAGCGATGATGCTTTTGTTTTCAAGAGTGATTTTTCTCAGATTCAAGTTCCTTTTTCAGATATTTTGTATTTTGAAACCTCCTCAACGCCTCATAAGGTCGTCTTGACAACCAAGTCAGGTCATACGGAGTTTTATGGCAAGGTGTCAGATATTGCTAAAACGGATGAACGCTTGTACCAGAGCCATCGGGCTTATGTGGTCAATCCTGCTAATATTCTTCGTGTGGATGCTGTGGAGAGGATGGTGTATTTTGAACAGGAGGAATCTTGCTTGGTCTCTCGAATGAAACTGAAAGGTTTGCTGGAGAGGGTTGGGAAATGATGGCTATTGGTTTAGTATTTCTAGTGTCCTTCATCGACTGGTTTATCAAGCTTGGAGTGTTTAATCAGTTGAGTCAGCTGAGCTTGAAATGGTGGCGATTGCTTGCTTTCTCAGGTCTATTCTCGGGATTATTCATTCTTTTTCCAGACAGTATTTCTTACATTGAACCCTTTTATTTCCTGGTCTATCTCTTGGTGTTTCAGCGGTCTTGGACTTGGTCTCAATCCTTGTTCTACGGTTTGGCACCTTTTGTCTTAGTTGATTTATTTCAGCGAACCTTTGGGATTTACCAGCTTAAGTGGACAACCTTTCAACTATGGCAGATGAATCTGGAATGGCTTGATGTTCTCTTTGTGGTAGTGGTTCTCTTACTTTTTGTTCCTTTTTATCGGACCTTTATTCGTTTGCTGGGAATTGATTTTCAGCACATGAAGAAGGTCTTTGCCTACCCTAAGTTTAAAAAGAGTCTCAAGAACCTAATTTATTCCATGCTCTTCTATGTTGTCGTGGTGCATGCGTTGCTCGTTTTTGGGCAATCAGTAGGGGAAACAGACATGTCAGTGTCGATTGGTATTGGAGATAGCCTGGTTGTTCTAGATTTTATTAAGATTTATTTTGCTTATTTTATTGGTAGTCTCTTTTTCCTCAATACCAAGCTAAAAGAGCAGTTGACTGAGGAATTGCAGGAAGTAAAGGATGCTCAATTATCTTCTTTAGAAGACTACAGTCAGCATGTGGAAAGCCTGTATAAGGATATTAGAAGCTTTCGACATGATTATACCAATATCTTGGTTAGTCTCAATGAAGCTATCAAGCAGGAAGATATCAGTGAAATCAAGGCTATCTATCAAACGGTATTAGCAGGGACAGACCAGAAATTTTATCAAGATGCCTATGATATTGGAAATCTAGCTCATCTGGATAATACTGCGATGAAAAGTATTTTATCGGCTAAGCTGATGGAAGCTCAAAGTCGGGGGATTCAGCTGACCGTTGAGATAGAAGAAGCCAGTACCGCTCCAGTGGGAATCGAATTGCTGGATATGGTGACTATCCTATCAATCTTTTTAGACAATGCCATAGAGGCAGCCAGTTTGTCAGCTGAGAAGAGTCTGCTTGTGGCTTATTTTGAAGACCAAGGTGAAAAAATCCTTATCATTGAAAATAGCACTGCGGAAGAACGGCTTCAAACAAAATCTATCTTTTCTTATGGAAAATCCAGTAAGGGAGAGGGGCGAGGGATTGGTTTGGCTAATGTGCAGAAAATCCTGTCACACTATCCATCTATTAGACTGGTGACGACTAGTCAGGCTTTTCGATTCCGTCAAGAACTACATGTGCCACAGACGGTTGAAATATAACATTTACCGTTCATGACAAATAAACGACCATTCATTAGAGTGGTCATTTTTTATTGCTCTTTTGGGGTATACTCTTTTTGTAAAACAAATCAAGTCCTAAGGAGTTAAATTATGAATCTGTTTCCTTCAGTATTTCAATCCGTTTTTAAAAGACGTGATGTGAATATTCTTTTAGCCTTTGCCTTCTTACCCTTGTTGGTAACTAGCTTGTCTGGGATAGGAGAAGCTCAAATCAACACAGATGTGACAAGTAGTTGGCTTTCCTTTATCGTGTCGGCTTTGGAGTTGCAATTCCAGATGGTCTTGCCAGCCTTAATCATGGGCTTTATTGTATCGTCGGTCTTTCGCGATGAGATTAGTTCTGGAATCTTGTTTCTTTACAAGGATATCAAGAAATCCAGCATTCTTCATGCCAAGTTACTCAGTCTTTTTGCTGTCTATATGATTTACTTCTTAGGGACAGTTCTTATCGCTAGCCTGACCTATGTCCTTACCATTGCTCCTCGGTATGGTTTTCACTGGCTTCCTGCTCATCAAGCTACATATAGTTTGCTCTATATCTTGACGATGATTGGCTTAAATCTGATTTTAATCAGTCTGGTAGCGGCAGTATCCATTAAGCGAACAACCATAATGGCTGTCTTGGTAGGGGTACTTTTTAACCTTTTTGCTCAAGTAGGTCCACTCTTAAATGGTTTTCGTTATGCTTTCCCACAGACCTATGCGACCAAACTGGCTGGACAGTTTCCATTTGGACTTGCCTTTGCTATCAGTCTAGGTTTGATCCTGCTATATTTTGGATTGGCCTATCGTTCTGCACGCAAGAATTTTGAAAAAATTGAATATTAAAGATACCTAAGAAAGAGAGAATAACAATGCTTACAATCAAGAACCTATCAAAACAATTTGCTGGAAATGACTTTTACTCATTGAAAGATGTGAGTTTGGAGATTAAAAAAGGTGAAATCGTCGGCCTTATCGGTAAAAACGGGGCCGGAAAATCAACTCTGATGAAATTGATGGCCAAATCCCTCAAGCCGACAACAGGAACCATTACCTATAATGGTGTGGATATTCATACGGCAGATAACTTGCTCAAGGATTTTGGGATTATGATTGACCCTGTTTTCTATCCAGAGATGTCGGTTATTGATAATTTGAAGTTTTACCTGACTTTGCATGGTAGGACAGAGATGTTTCCAAATATTGAAAAGACCCTTAAGCTCTTAGACTTGTGGGAGGCTCGCAACCGTAAACCAAAAGGGTTCTCATTTGGTATGAAACAGCGGACGGCCTTGGCTATTGCGATGGTAGCAGAGCCAGACTTCCTCATCTTGGATGAGCCATTCGTGGGCTTGGACCCTGTCGGTGTCCAACAGTTGATTGATATTCTCAAGTCTTGGTCACAGGAACGCAATATCTCTATGCTGATTTCCAGTCACCAGCTTGGCGAGTTGGAAGCTCTCTGTGAGCGCTATGTCTATATCGAAAAAGGACAGTTGGCAGATGAGTTTGCTGGGCAGTCAGCTCCTAGTGTCTTGGTAGAGGTTGATAGCAGAGCAGATAAGGAAGCTCTCTCAGCTTATCTGACAGAGACGATTACTCTGGATGGGGATGTCCTAGAGATTTCCACTCAGGCAAGTAGTGGAGAACTCAATGCTGTCCTAGCCTACCTAGCTAGTCAAAACTTGATTAGCAAGCTCCATGTAAAAGAAAACCACTTGAAAGAAATTTTTAGTCGAGGTGAATAGTATGTTAGCAATTTTTAAACCTGTTTTTGCCAGTGTTTGGAAGAGGAAGGAAACCAAGATTTTCCTTGCCTTTGCCTTCCTCTTTCCAACTATGGTTCTGGTTGCAACCTTTTTACCAAAAGGTTCCAACTTTATGGTGCCACATGTGATGGGTGACTATCTTTTCTCATTCGTTACTCTAACTGGTGTAACCTTTAGAACTGCTAGTGACTTTGTTCTCCCGATTTTAGCCCTTTTCTATCTAACCTATACGGTCTTCAAGGGTGAGGCAGATAGTCATACTATGTTTCTCTATAAGGATATCAAGCGTCAGGACATCTTTTGGGCCAAAGTCTTGAGTCTAGCAACGATTGTCCTCATCTATACAGGAATCTTTCTATTGGTGATGGTGGTTTATTACTACACACGCTTTGGACATATGGACTATGCGACCTTGACTTTCTGGGATCATATAAAAACAGTGGAGAATGTAGTTTTTGTCCAAAGTGTCCTCGGTGTCATGTTAGATATGTTGATTTGTGTCTTACTGGCTGCTTGTGTTTCCTTGTATTCAGGAGTTGGGGCAACCATGACAGTTGCCTTTGGTTACTCACTGGGGTCAAGTATTTTAGGTATATTTGGTTTGGCTAGTTTCTTTCCATTGGGGAACCTCGATGCCTTGTATGAAGGAGCAAGCCTGTTTTCAACTTTAGGAACATCTATTTTGGTTACCTTGGTTTATTCGACGGTGTTAGCCTATCTGACTTTGAAGTATTTTAAAAAGATGGAATTTTAAGGTATTATGCCCTTTCTTGCTGAGAGAAGGGGGATTTTTGTTTTGCTCTGCTATTTTCAATAATAGGAAAAAAGCTGAAATCGTGCTATAATATCTCTAAGACTAAAGTGAAGGAACTAGATAGATGAAACGTATTGCAGTAGATGCTATGGGTGGGGACCATGCCCCTCAGGCAGTGGTAGAAGGTGTCAATCAAGCCTTGGCTGCCTTTCCAGACATTGACATTCAACTTTATGGTGATGAGGCCAAAATCAAGCAGTATTTGACAGCGACAGAGCGTGTCAGCATCGTCCATACGACGGAGAAAATTAACTCCGATGATGAGCCGGTCAAGGCTATTCGTCGTAAGAAAGATGCTTCTATGGTCCTAGCGACCAAGGCTGTCAAGGATGGTCTGGCAGATGCGGTCTTGTCAGCTGGAAATACGGGGGCTCTTTTGGCGGCAGGTGTCTTTGTCGTCGGTCGTATCAAGCACATCGACCGTCCTGGTCTTATGTCTACCTTGCCGACGATGGATGGTCAGGGATTTGACATGATGGACCTGGGTGCAAACGCTGAAAATACAGCTCATCACCTCTATCAGTATGGTATTCTTGGCTCATTTTACGCGGAGCACGTGCGTGGTGTCAAACAACCTCGTGTGGGACTTTTGAACAACGGTACGGAAGATACCAAGGGCACGCCAGTTCACCAAGAAGCCTATAAACTCTTGGCGGAAGACAAGTCAATCAACTTTATTGGCAACGTGGAGGCGCGTGAGTTGCTTAACAGCGTGGCGGATGTGGTCGTGACAGATGGTTTCACGGGAAACGCTGTGCTGAAAACAGTTGAAGGGACTGCAAAATCTATTGTCGGTCAGTTGACTGGCTCAATCAAGAATGGTGGTCTGCGTGCTAAATTGGGTGGTCTCTTGGTTAAGCCAACCTTGAAAAAGGCCTTGGGGGCTATGGACTATAAAACTGCTGGCGGTGCTGTCTTGCTTGGTCTGAAGGCACCTGTCATCAAGGCGCATGGGTCTAGCGATGCCCAGTCAATTTTCTATACCATCAAACAGACGCGTTCGATTTTGGAGGCTGGCATTGTGGAGAAATCAGTTGCCAAATTTTCAGTAGTGGAGGAAAGTCATGACTAGAGAGCAGGTCTATCAGCGAGTTGTTGAATTGATTCAGGATGAGAAGGGGGAAGACTTCCACGTTCAACCTGAGTCGACTTTGGCTGATAATATTGCAGCAGATTCGGTGGAAATCATGGAATTTGTCCTGACCTTAGAGGATGAGTTCGGAGTAGATGTACCGGATGCGGCCATTGAACGCTTTGAAACATTAGCAGATATTGTGGATTTTATTTGGAGTCAATTAAAAGAACGTTCGTAGATTACGGGCGTTTTTCTTTTTATTCGATAGTATTTTAGATTTTTGTTTGTTAACGCGAATATTGTATGATAAAATAAACGAAAAGACTAGAATATTTTATGAAAGGCGAACATTCTCATGAAAACAGACCTTCTCTATTCAGGAAAAGCTAAAGATATCTACGCAACGGCTGACAGTGACCAGATTGTTGCGGTTTATAAGGATCAGGCGACGGCTTTTAATGGTGGTAAGAAAGAACAGATTGTGGGCAAGGGCCGGCTCAACAATCTGATTTCATCTTTGATTTTTGAAAAATTGAATGAAGCTGGTGTCCAGACGCATTTTATCAAGCGTTTGTCGGATACGGAACAGTTGAATAAGAAGGTGGAGATTATTCCTCTTGAGGTTGTTTTGCGAAATGTGACAGCTGGGTCTTTCTCAAAACGCTTCGGTGTGGAGGAAGGGATTACTTTATCTACTCCAATCGTGGAATTTTACTATAAAAAAGATGAGTTGGACGATCCTTTTATCAACGATGAACACATTGCTTTTTTAGAACTGGCTAGTCAGGATCAAATCTCCTATATCAAGGAAGAAACAAGACGAATTAATGGATTCTTGAAGGACTTGTTTGCGCAGATTGGGCTGACTTTGGTGGACTTCAAGCTAGAATTTGGGGTCGACTCTTCTGGTCAGATTTTATTGGCGGATGAGTTTTCGCCTGATAATTGTCGGTTGTGGGATGCGGATGGCAATCATCTGGACAAGGATGTTTTCCGTCGGGGTCTCGGGGAGTTGACCGAGGTTTACGAGGTCGTATTGGCAAAGTTACAAGAAGTGAAGTAAGGATTGGAAAAAATGGCGAAGCGGATTTTTGTTGAGAAGAAAGCGGATTTTCAGATTAAGGCGGAGGTTCTTCGTAAGGAGTTGACCCATAATTTACAGTTGACAAGTCTGTCAAGTTTGCGTTTGGTGCAGGTTTACGATGTTTTCAATCTTGAGGAGGACTTGCTGGAGCAGGCGATCAAGCATATCTTTACCGAGCAGGTGACGGACAAGGTCTTGTCGGAAGCTGAACTTGACTTGGAGGAGGCTGCTTATTTTGCGATTGAGGCTCTTCCTGGGCAGTTTGATCAGCGGGCTGCCAGCAGTCAGGAGGCCCTTCTCTTATTGGGTAGTCGTCAGGAAGTGCGTGTCAATACAGGTCAGCTCTATATCTTGAATGGCGATGTGCGGGAAGAAGAGTTAGCTGCTATCAAGAATTACTTGCTCAATCCTGTTGATTCGCGTTTCAAGGATTTGGATGCTCCTTTGGTGGCTCAGGAGTTTTCGGTGTCAGATACGACTATTCCGACTTTGGACTTTTTTGATAGCTATGGGGCAGACGATTTTTCGGCTTACAAGCGAGAAGCTGGCTTGGCTATGGAAGTGGAAGACCTGCTCTTCATTCAGGACTATTTCAAGTCAATCGGTCGAGTACCAACTGAAACAGAGCTCAAGGTCTTGGATACCTATTGGAGTGATCATTGCCGCCATACGACTTTTGAAACGGAACTCAGATCTATCGATTTTTCAGCTTCAAAATTCCAAAAGCAATTGCAGGCGACCTATGACAAGTACCTGGCTATGCGAACAGAATTAGGTCGGACAGACAAACCACAGACGCTTATGGATATGGCGACCATTTTTGGTCGTTATGAGCGGGCAAATGGTCGTCTGAATGACATGGAAGTGTCGGACGAAATCAATGCCTGCTCGGTGGAGATTGAAGTGGATGTGGATGGCGTAAAAGAGCCATGGCTCCTCATGTTCAAGAATGAAACCCACAATCACCCAACAGAAATCGAGCCTTTTGGTGGAGCCGCAACCTGTATCGGTGGAGCTATTCGTGATCCTTTGTCAGGTCGTTCCTATGTCTATCAGGCCATGCGGATTTCAGGTGCAGGCGATATTACCCAACCTCTGACAGCTACTCGCTCAGGGAAATTGCCACAGCAAATCATTTCTAAAACAGCGGCACATGGTTATTCTTCATACGGTAACCAAATCGGTCTTGCGACCACCTATGTACGTGAATACTTTCACCCAGGATTTGTCGCTAAACGCATGGAGTTGGGTGCCGTAGTCGGTGCAGCTCCAAAGGAAAATGTGGTCCGTGAAAAACCAGTCGCAGGCGATGTGGTCATCTTGTTAGGAGGCAAAACAGGTCGCGATGGTATCGGTGGGGCAACAGGCTCGTCCAAGGTACAGACCGTCGAGTCTGTCGAAACAGCAGGTGCAGAAGTTCAAAAAGGAAATGCCATTGAAGAACGCAAAATTCAGCGTTTGTTCCGCAATGGCGTCGTGACTCGCTTGATTAAAAAATCCAATGACTTTGGTGCAGGAGGTGTCTGCGTTGCCATTGGTGAGCTGGCAGATGGTCTTGAAATCGATTTGGACAAGGTGCCACTCAAATATGCAGGTTTGAATGGGACAGAAATTGCTATTTCGGAATCACAAGAGCGGATGAGCGTGGTTGTCCGTCCGGAAGACGTAGACGCCTTCATCGCAGCCTGCCGTCAGGAAAATATCCATGCGGTTGTCGTTGCCAAAGTGACGGAAAAACCAAACCTAGTCATGACTTGGAATGGACAAACCATTGTTGATTTGGAACGTTACTTCCTAGATACCAACGGCGTCCGTGTAGTCGTTGATGCCAAGGTAGTTGACAGTGCTGTCAACTTACCAGAAACACGTACAACATCTGCCAAAACACTACAAGAGGACTTGAAAGACCTTCTTTCAGATCTCAACCATGCTAGTCAAAAAGGTTTGCAGACGATTTTCGACTCATCTGTTGGTCGTTCAACTGTCAACCACCCACTCGGAGGTCGTCACCAGTTGACTCCGACAGAAAGTTCGGTACAAAAGTTGCCTGTCCGACACGGTGTGACCACAACGGCTTCTGTCATGGCTCAGGGCTATCATCCTTATTTGGCAGAATGGTCTCCTTATCATGCTGCAGCCTATGCGGTCATTGAAGCGGCTACTCGCTTGGTGGCAACAGGTGCTAACTGGTCCAAGGCTCGCTTCTCCTATCAAGAATACTTCCAACGCATGGACAAGCAGGCAGAGCGTTTTGGTCAGCCAGTAGCAGCACTTCTAGGCTCTATCGAGGCTCAGATCCAGCTTGGCCTGCCGTCTATCGGTGGCAAGGACTCCATGTCTGGTACCTTTGAGGAATTGACAGTTCCGCCAACCCTGGTTGCCTTTGGCGTGACCACGGCTGACAGTTGCAAGGTCCTCTCGCCTGAGTTCAAGACGGCTGGCGAGCACATTTACTACTTACCAGGTCAGATTTTATCGGAGGACATTGATTTTGCCATGATCAAGTCTAATTTTGAGGCTTTTGAAAAATGGCAGAGCGATTACGCGATTACGGCTGCTAGTGCAGTCAAGTATGGTGGTGTTCTAGAAAGTCTAGCCCTCATGTCCTTTGGAAATCAAATCGGAGCAAGAGTCGAGCTTGCAGACCTTGAAACCAGCTTGACAGGTCAACTTGGCGGATTTGTCTTCACATCGCAAGAAGACATTCCAGATGCTGTGAAAATTGGACAAACCACCGCTGACTTTACACTGCTTGTCAACGGTGTCAACCTAGCAGGGCAGGACTTGCAGGTAGCCTTTGAAGGTAAGTTAGAAGAAGTTTACCCAACGGAATTTGAACAGGCGACAGAATTGCAGGATGTTCCGGCAATCAAAAGTTCAGCGGTTATAAAAGCAAAAGAAGCTGTTGAGGTGCCTGTGGTTTACATCCCAGTCTTCCCAGGGACCAACTCAGAATATGATTCTGCCAAGGCCTTTGAACAGGCTGGTGCAAAGGTCAATCTTGTTCCGTTTGTAACCTTGGATGCAGAGAGCATTGAAAACTCGGTTGATACTATGGTTGACAATATCACCAAGGCCAATATTCTTTTCTTCGCAGGGGGATTCTCAGCTGCGGATGAGCCAGACGGGTCTGCCAAGTTTATCGTGACCATCTTACGAAACGCCAAGGTCCGCTCTGCTATTGACCAATTTATCGAAAAAGGTGGCCTCATCATCGGTATCTGTAATGGCTTCCAGGCCCTTGTCAAATCGGGTTTGTTGCCGTATGGAAACTTTGAGGAGGCAGGTGAAAGCAGTCCGACTCTCTTCTACAACGATGCCAACCAGCACGTTGCTAAGATGGTGGAAACACGGATTGCCAATGTTAACTCACCATGGTTGGGCGGTGTTCAGGTCGGTGATATTCACGCTATTCCAGTTTCCCACGGGGAAGGGAAGTTTGTGGTGACGGACGAGGAGTTTGCTATCTTGCGGGATAATGGTCAAATTTTCAGCCAGTACGTTGACTTTACTGGTCAGCCAAGCATGGATTCTAAGTACAATCCAAATGGATCCAGCCATGCCATTGAGGGTATTACCAGCCGCAACGGTCAGATTATCGGGAAAATGGGGCATTCGGAGCGGTACGAGGACGGTCTTTTCCAAAACATTCCAGGTAAGAAAGACCAAGGGCTCTTTGTTTCAGCGGTTCGCTATTTTACAGGAAAATAAATATGACATACGAAGTTAAATCACTCAATGAAGAATGCGGTGTTTTCGGTATTTGGGGACACCCACAAGCTGCTCAGGTTACTTATTTTGGGCTCCATAGTTTGCAGCACCGTGGACAAGAAGGGGCAGGGATTTTAGCCAATGATGGTGGGCATTTACGTCGCCATCGCGGAACGGGCCTGATTGCAGAAG
Source organism: Streptococcus sp. 2022WUSS037 (assembly GCF_044427225.1). Lineage (NCBI taxonomy): Bacteria > Bacillati > Bacillota > Bacilli > Lactobacillales > Streptococcaceae > Streptococcus > Streptococcus sp. 2022WUSS037. The sequence continues at coordinate 19,086 of NZ_JAOTGJ010000023.1, forward strand.
TCTTCAAAAATCCAGCAGATTTAGAAGCCTTGACTGGAAGGGCTGCCATTGGTCATGTCCGCTATGCAACTTCTGGCTCTGCTTCTATCAATAATATTCAGCCCTTCCTCTTTGATTTTGCAGATATGCAGGTGGGCTTGGCACACAATGGGAATTTGACCAATGCGGTTAGTTTGAAGGCTGAATTGGAAAAAAATGGTTCCATTTTCTCTTCTTCTTCCGATACGGAAATTCTCATGCACTTGATTCGTCGCAGTCACAATCCAGACTTTATGGGCAAAATCAAGGAAGCCCTCAATACTGTTAAAGGTGGCTTTGCCTACCTGATTATGCTGGAAGACAAGCTGGTCGCAGCTCTGGATCCAAATGGCTTCCGACCACTTTCAATAGGCAAAATGAAAAATGGTGCCTGGGTTGTTGCTAGTGAAACTTGTGCTTTTGAAGTAGTGGGTGCTGACTGGGTGCGAGATGTGGAGCCTGGTGAAATTGTTGTCATTGATGATTCAGGAATTCAATATGATAGCTATACAAGAGATACGCAACTGGCTGTTTGCTCTATGGAGTATGTCTATTTTGCTCGCCCAGATTCGGTAATTCATGGGGTCAATGTCCACACGGCTCGTAAAAATATGGGACGTCGTTTAGCCCAGGAATTTCAACAGGAAGCAGACATTGTTGTTGGTGTGCCAAATTCCTCCCTATCTGCGGCTATGGGATTTGCAGAAGAGTCTGGCTTGCCAAATGAAATGGGGCTGATTAAAAACCAATATACCCAGCGGACCTTTATTCAACCGACCCAGGAATTGCGGGAGCAGGGTGTGCGCATGAAGTTGTCAGCCGTTTCAAGTGTTGTCAAAGGCAAGCGCGTGGTCATGATTGACGACTCCATTGTTCGCGGCACAACTAGCCGCCGCATTGTCCAGCTTCTTCGTGATGCAGGGGCAAAAGAAGTCCATGTGGCTATCGGTAGCCCAGAACTCAAGTACCCGTGTTTCTATGGCATTGATATTCAGACCCGTCGTGAACTGATTTCAGCCAACCACACAGTTGATGAAGTTTGTGAGATTATCGGGGCAGACAGTCTGACCTACCTTTCTCTTGAAGGGATGATTGAAGCCATCGGCATCGAAACCGATGCGCCAAAAGGCGGGCTTTGTGTAGCCTACTTTGATGGAGAATTTCCAACGCCTCTCTATGACTATGAGGAAGAATACCTCCGTAGCCTAGAAGAGAAAACGAGTTTCTACATTGAAAATGTCAAGTAAAGACAGAGGTGTCAATGTTACTTGACAGACCTGTAAACTGTTGAAAGGAATCAAAATGACAAATAAAAATGCCTATGCCCAGTCGGGTGTTGACGTCGAAGCTGGATATGAAGTTGTTGAACGCATCAAGAAGCATGTGGCTCGGACAGAACGCCTCGGCGTTATGGGGGCTCTTGGTGGTTTTGGCGGTATGTTTGACCTGACTAAACTGGATGTCAAAGAACCAGTCTTGGTATCAGGGACAGACGGCGTCGGCACCAAGCTCATGTTGGCGATTCAGTACGACAAGCACGACACCATTGGTCAGGATTGCGTGGCTATGTGTGTCAACGACATCATCGCAGCAGGTGCGGAGCCACTTTACTTCCTCGACTACATCGCGACAGGAAAAAATGAACCAGCCAAGCTGGAGCAGGTGATGGCTGGTGTTGCAGAAGGCTGTGTCCAAGCTGGTTGCGGCCTGATTGGCGGCGAAACGGCTGAAATGCCTGGTATGTACGGTAAGGACGACTATGACCTAGCTGGCTTTGCCGTCGGCATTGCGGAGAAGTCCCAGATTATCGACGGCAGCAAGGTCCAGGAGGGCGACATTCTCCTCGGCCTAGCGTCCAGCGGCATCCACTCCAATGGCTATTCCCTGGTCCGTCGTGTTTTTGCGGATGTTTCTGGCGATGCTCTGTTGCCAGAGCTCAATGGCAGAGCTCTGAAGGATGTTCTATTAGAGCCGACACGTATCTATGTCCAGCAGGTATTGCCTCTGGTAAAAGCAGGGCTGGTTAACGGTATTGCCCATATCACAGGCGGTGGTTTCATCGAAAATATTCCCCGTATGTTTGCTGATAATCTTGCAGCTGAGATTGAAGAAGATAAGATTCCAGTTCTCCCAATCTTTACGGCACTTGAAAAATACGGCCACATCAAACATGAAGAAATGTTTGAAATCTTCAATATGGGAATCGGCTTGATGTTGGCTGTCAGTCCAGACAAGGTTGACAGTGTCTGTCAACTAGTTGACGAGGAAGTTTACACTATCGGCCGCATCATCGCCAAGGAAGACAAGAGTGTGATCATCAAATGAAACGAATAGCAGTGTTTGCATCAGGCAACGGATCCAATTTCCAAGTCATCGCAGAGCAGTTTGAAGTAGCTTTTGTCTTTTCAGACCGTAGAAATGCCTATGTCTTGGAACGGGCTGAAAAACTAGGTGTACCAACCTTTGCTTTTGAACTAAAAGAGTTTGCGGATAAGCAGGCCTACGAAGAAGCCCTTATCCAACTATTAGACCAGCACCAGATTGACTTGGTGGTCTTGGCAGGCTATATGAAGATTGTGGGACCAACCCTGCTGGCTCAGTATGAAGGTCGGATCATCAATATCCACCCCGCCTACTTGCCTGAATTTCCAGGAGCCCATGGGATTGAAGATGCCTGGCAGGCAGGCGTATCTGAAAGTGGCGTAACAGTCCACTGGGTTGATAGCGGCGTTGACACAGGACAAATTATCAAACAAATCCGAGTACCAAGGCTGGCTGATGATACTTTAGAAACCTTTGAAGCCAGAATACATGAAGCAGAATACCAACTCTATCCAGCGGTCTTGGAGGAGTTAGGGATTAGGAGGAAGAATGACTGTTGACCAACACTATATAGAGTTAAATAATAAGTTATCTAACAAACCAAACCTACTGGATAAAACTAACGACTGGCTTTTTGTTTTAGCAAATACAATGAAAGCTATGATAGAAAATACTGATAAAAGTAAGCTTGTGGAGTTAGAGAAAATCTTAGACGGTGTTACAAGTCAAGAACTAAAACTTGCCTATGATTTCTGTCAAGGGAAATTTGGTCAAGAGGGCTTTTCTTACCGTAGGCATCCGAATTATTTTTACTTGTCCAGCTTGATTGCGACTTTCCCAGAATTTGAACTCTCTAAACAAGACCGAGATTACCTCAAAGAAATTATAATTTTTGACCATTACCTCTTATACGAGTTAGACTAACTTTTAATTGCCTCAAAACGTTATTTAAAAGGAGAAATCATGACAAAACGTGCGTTAATTAGCGTATCCGACAAGGCAGGCATTGTAGAGTTTGCCCAAGAATTGTCCAAGTTTGGTTGGGAAATTATCTCCACCGGTGGTACCAAGGTTGCCTTGGATCAGGCTGGTGTAACTACCATCGCCATTGACGATGTGACTGGTTTTCCTGAGATGATGGACGGTCGTGTCAAGACTCTTCATCCGAAAATACACGGTGGTTTGTTAGCACGTCGGGATTTGGACAGCCACCTACAAGCAGCCAGCGACCATGAAATCGGCTTGATTGACTTGGTAGTGGTTAACCTTTATCCCTTCAAAGAGACTATTTTACGTCCAGATGTGACCTATGATTTGGCGGTGGAGAATATTGACATCGGTGGTCCCTCTATGCTTCGTTCGGCAGCCAAGAACCACGCCAGTGTGACCGTTGTAGTGGATCCGGCAGATTATCCGATGGTTTTAGGGGAAATAGCAGAGCAGGGGGGAACGAGCTATGCAACACGTCAGCGACTGGCTGCAAAGGTATTCCGTCATACCGCAGCTTATGATGCCCTAATAGCAGATTATTTTACCAAGCAAGTAGGCGAAGATAAGCCTGAAAAACTCACCATTACTTATGACCTCAATCAGCCGATGCGTTACGGTGAAAATCCCCAGCAAAATGCGGATTTCTACCAAAATGCCCTGCCAACAGACTATTCTATTGCAGCTGCTAAGCAGTTAAATGGTAAGGAGCTGTCTTTCAACAACATTCGTGATGCGGATGCGGCCATTCGGATTATCCGTGATTTCAAGGACCGTCCAACTGTTGTGGCTCTTAAACATATGAATCCTTGTGGTATCGGACAGGCAGAAACGATTGAACAGGCTTGGGATTACGCTTATGAGGCTGACCCAGTATCGATTTTCGGAGGCATCGTCGTGCTGAACAGAGAAGTAGATGCTGCGACGGCTGAAAAGATGCACCCGATTTTCTTAGAAATCATCATCGCACCGAGCTACTCGGCAGAAGCGCTAGCTATTTTGACCAATAAAAAGAAAAATCTTCGGATTTTGGAGTTGGCCTTTGACGCACAGAATGCGAGCGAAGTTGAGAAGGAATTCACAGGCGTTGTCGGCGGGCTCTTGGTGCAGGATCAGGACGTGGTGGTAGAAAGCCCAACGGACTGGCAGGTGGTGACCGAGCGTCAACCGTCCGAGCAAGAGTGGGCGGCCATGGAGTTCGCTTGGAAGTCCTCCAAGTACGTCAAGTCCAACGGCATCATTATCACCAATGACAAGATGACCTTGGGAGTGGGACCGGGGCAAACCAACCGTGTGGCTTCCGTCCGTATCGCCATCGAGCAGGCCAAGGACCGTTTGGAAGGAGCCGTTTTGGCGTCGGATGCCTTCTTCCCATTTGCTGATAACGTGGAAGAAATCGCTGCGGCAGGCATCAAGGCAATCATTCAGCCAGGTGGCTCTGTCCGCGACCAAGACTCCATTGACATGGCCAACAAGTATGGTTTAACCATGGTCTTTACGGGAGTCAGACATTTTAGGCATTGAGAAATTTGGAATAAGTATAGCACCCCAGCTGGAGAAGTTGGGGTGGTTTTTGGTATAATAGTTCTATGACTTTAAAACCTTTTACAAAATGGACAGGTGGGAAGCGGAAGTTACTAACTCAGCTACATGAACACCTACCATTTGAATACAATAGATATTTTGAACCGTTTGTTGGAGGAGGGGCACTGCTCTTTGATTTAGCTCCCGAAAATGCCGTTATAAATGATTTTAATGAGGAATTGATAAATACTTATTTACAGATAAGGGATAATCCAGAAGCATTACTTGATTTATTGCACATTCATCAAGAGAACAATTCCAAGGAATATTACTTGAATGTTCGTTCGGTTGACAGAGATGGTAGAATAGAAATTATGTCCGATGTGGAGCGAGCAGCACGCATACTGTACATGCTACGAGTAAACTTTAATGGCTTATATCGAGTGAACTCTAAAAATCAGTTCAATGTTCCTTACGGTAGATACAAAAATCCAAAGATAGTAGATTCTGAACTTATTCAGCGTGTATCCAGATACCTAAACGATAATAATATTTTAATCATGCATGGAGATTTTGCTACGGCAGTTGAAGAAGCTGTTGCAGGTGATTTTGTTTATTTTGATCCTCCATATGTTCCGTTAACGGCTACTAGTTCTTTTACTTCTTATACGCATGAAGGTTTTTCTGATCAGGATCAGCGTCGATTAAGGGATACTTTTGTAGATTTAGACCGAAGGGGAGTTAATGTAATGCTTTCTAATTCTTCAAGCCCAGTAGTTGAGGAATTGTATGCAGGTTTTAATATTTCCCGAGTTGATGTATCGAGAACGAATGGAGCAAGTAATTCTAGTCGTGGAAGAATTCAAGAAATTATTGTAAGAAATTATGGCGAATAACGAATATAAGTATGGAGGGGTCTTAATGAACAAACCATACTATCATAAGAATAAAGCTATTTTGGTACACGCAGATACATTTGAATTTTTGGATAAAATGAAGCCAGAGAGCATGGATATGATTTTTGCAGATCCACCTTATTTTTTAAGTAATGGGGGAATTTCTAATTCTGGAGGTCAAGTTGTTTCTGTAGATAAGGGGGACTGGGATAAGGTTAATTCTTTAGAAGAAAAACATGAATTTAATAGAAAGTGGATTCGCTTAGCAAAAAATGTGTTGAAACCAAATGGGACCATCTGGATTTCAGGAAGTTTTCACAATATTTATTCAGTGGGTATGGCCTTAGAACAAGAAGGGTTTAAAATACTAAATAATATTACTTGGCAGAAGACAAATCCTGCACCAAATCTTTCCTGTCGTTACTTTACTCATTCAACGGAAACTATTTTATGGGCTCGAAAAGATGATAAAAAAGCTCGTCATTTTTATAATTACGAACTTATGAAAGAACTCAATGATGGCAAACAAATGAAAGATGTTTGGGTTGGAGGACTAACAAAAAAATCTGAAAAATGGGCAGGTAAGCATCCGACTCAGAAACCAGAATATCTTTTAGAACGAATTATTTTAGCTTCAACTCGAGAGGGAGATTACATACTTGACCCATTTGTAGGAAGTGGGACAACAGGAGTTGTTGCTAAACGTTTGGGAAGAAAATTTATTGGGATTGATGCCGAACGAGATTATTTAAAAATAGCGAGAACTAGATTGGATAAGGAAGATGGCAAGAAGAACTTTTCATAGCTGGTTTGAAACTTTTACAGATACGGTCGCTGACTGGAGCTACTACGTTGACTTTACTAAAGTTTTTAATAATATGAATGACCTGTATTTGAGAACTAATTTGAATATCTTGAATACGTTGGTAGGAAGTAAAAAAATTCGAGAAGATTTTATCGCAATTTGTGACAAGTATCCAGATGTGTTAACTGTCATACCAATTCTTTTGGCTGTACGTTTGGAATCTCAAGGCCGAGGGAAGAATCGTAAACCAATTGCTTTACCTATTCGCGAGTATGGAGATGATTTTGTAAAAAGCTATGACTTTGATTTTTATTCTCCTAACTATGCCATAGAGGATTATGCCGATTTACTAGAGAATACAGGTGTTTTTGAACTATTGCAATCACATCTAGTTAAAAACTTACAAGACTATGTTTACGGTGTAGAAGTCGGATTAGATTCTAATGGTCGCAAAAATAGGATGGGTAAGATAATGGAGGATTTGGTTGAAAGAGAGCTTCAGAATGCAGGACTAGAAGAAAAAATGGACTACTATAAACAAATACGAACTGGGGAAATTGAATCACTATTTCATATTGATCTAAGTTCTATAACGAATAATGGTAAAAATCATAAAAAATTCGATTTCGTAATCCAAATAGATGATCAATTGTACTTAGTTGAAGTAAACTTTTACTCCAAATCAGGGTCAAAACCAAATGAAACCACTCGTTCGTATGAAAATTTAGCAGAAAAACTTACTGAAATTTCGAATGTTCATTTTGTTTGGATAACAGATGGTGGGGGTTGGCAAAGGTCTATATCTAATTTAGAGGAGGCATTTGAAAGAATACCTAGATTGTACAATCTCCATGATATTCGGAATAAAAATATTAAAGAGTTATTAGAAGTGGAGATGGACTAATGAATTTGCAAGCTTATATAAATTTATCTGCTGAAGAACGCTTAAAAATATTTTTAAGTACTTTATCAGTTACTAATCGAACGCCAGATTACTATGTCAATTGGTCTAAGGTTGAGCGAGAAACAAAAAAATATGAGTTAGAGTTAAATACTTTGAATTATCTAATTGGTAAAGATGATATATATAACGAAGCGTTGGAGCTTTTTAATAAACAACCAAGTTTATTAAAAGCTATTCCAAGTTTGATTGCAAGTCGTGATAAAGCACTGGATATTTTATCAATTGATGCCGATGATAATATGAGTTTTGATAATTTAGATTTTGCAATTATTGATGAAGATAGGATTGTAGATTATACTAACTTTGTAGATGCAACAGGGTTACTAGATTTCTTGCAAAAGAAAGCCAATCGCTCTTTAGTGGACTATGTTTATGGAGTAGAGGCGGGACTTGACAGTAATGCACGTAAAAACAGAAGTGGTACTACCATGGAGGGGATCTTAGAGCGAACAGTAGCACGTGTCTGTAAAGAATATGGATTGGAGTTTAAGTCACAAGCAACAGCTCCATTTATAAAGGACAATTGGGGGATTGAGGTCCCTGTTGATAAGTCGGAACGCCGGTTTGATGTTGCTGTATTTTCGAAAGATAAACATAAATTATGGTTAATTGAAACGAATTACTACGGTGGAGGCGGTAGCAAGTTAAAGGCTGTAGCTGGAGAATTTACAGAATTAAGTCAATTCGTCACAAAAACTACAGATGATGTTAATTTTGTGTGGGTAACAGACGGTCAGGGTTGGAAGACTGCTCATCTTCCTTTAGAAGAAGCATTTGGTCATATAATCCATGTTTTCAATCTCGACATGCTAAAACAAGGTTACTTATATGATTTGTTTAGATAATCAAATTTGCTCACCTCGTGTGAGCTTTTTCCATTCCCGAACATTCTTCTGTTCTTTCTATCAAAAACCGTCTGTTTTTGCTATACTGTTTATAGAAAATCCGTTTTTGAGGTGTGAAAAATGAAACTTTTGGTTGTTGGGTCTGGTGGTCGTGAACATGCTATTGCAAAGAAATTGTTAGAGTCTGAACGGGTAGAACAAGTCTTTGTTGCTCCTGGAAATGACGGAATGACTTTAGATGGGATTGAATTAGTGAATATCGGTATTTCCGAACATTCTGCTCTCATCAACTTTGCTAAGGAAAATGACATTGCTTGGACGTTTGTTGGTCCAGACGATGCTTTGGCAGCAGGGATCGTTGATGATTTTGAACAGGCGGGACTAAAAGCTTTTGGCCCGAGTCGTCTAGCCGCGGAGCTGGAGTGGTCAAAAGACTTTGCCAAACAAATCATGGTCAAATACGGCATTCCAACAGCAGCCTTTGGCACATTTTCCAACTTCGAAGAAGCCAAAGCCTACATCGAAGAGCAGGGGGCTCCCATCGTGGTCAAGGCGGACGGCTTGGCACTGGGCAAGGGCGTGGTCGTGGCGGAAACCGTCGAGCAGGCGGTCGAAGCGGCACGGGAGATGCTTCTGGACAACAAGTTCGGTGACTCAGGTGCCCGCGTGGTCATCGAGGAGTTCTTGGCGGGCGAGGAGTTTTCCCTCTTTGCTCTGGTCAATGGGGACCAGTTTTACATCTTGCCGACAGCTCAGGACCACAAGCGTGCCTTTGACGGCGACCAAGGTCCCAACACAGGCGGCATGGGGGCTTACGCTCCTGTTCCCCACCTGCCTCAAAGCGTGGTGGACACAGCGGTTGACACCATTGTCAAGCCCATTCTGGACGGCATGATTGCGGAAGGGCGGTCGTATCTGGGCGTACTCTATGCTGGCTTGATTCTGACCGACCAAGGTCCCAAGGTCATCGAGTTCAACGCCCGTTTTGGCGACCCAGAAACCCAGATTATCCTGCCTCGTCTGACCTCTGACTTTGCTCAGAACATCGACGACATCCTCCACAAACGCCCGACCCAGCTGACTTGGCTGGATAGTGGCGTGACACTGGGCGTAGTCGTGGCTTCAAATGGCTACCCACTGGACTATGAGAAAGGCGTAGAGTTGCCAGCGAAGACTGAGGGCGACCTCACGACCTACTATGCTGGGGCTCGTTTTGCGGAAAATAGCAGAGCACTGCTGTCAAACGGCGGTCGAGTTTATATGCTGGTCACCACAGCAGATACCGTCCAAGAAGCCCAAGAAAAAATTTACTCGGAGTTAAAAAATCAAGATACGACAGGTCTCTTTTATCGGACAGATATTGGGAGTAAGGCCGTGAAATAAGGGATAAAGAAAAGGAAGTACAAGTATGAATATTCCAATTTCCATCATCATGGGCTCTAGTTCCGACTGGAAAACCATGAAAAAAGCAGCCGATGTGCTGGATAAATTTGGCGTAGCCTATGAAAAGAAAGTAGTCTCTGCCCACCGCACCCCAGACCTCATGTTCCATCACGCCGAAGAAGCTCGTGGCCGTGGCATCAAGGTTATTATCGCAGGAGCGGGCGGTGCGGCTCATTTGCCAGGTATGGTAGCAGCCAAGACCACCCTGCCTGTCATCGGTGTCCCTGTCCAGTCTCGTGCCCTCAGCGGTGTGGATTCGCTCTACTCTATCGTGCAGATGCCGGGCGGTGTGCCTGTTGCGACCATGGCAATCGGTGAAGCAGGTGCGACCAATGCAGCCCTGACCGCTCTTCGCATTCTCTCCATTGAAGACCAAACCATTGCAACTCAGCTGGCAGATTTTGCCAAGGAACAGGAAAAAATTGCGGAGGCGATGACAGATGACCTCATCTAAGACAATCGGAATTATCGGTGGCGGTCAGCTGGGGCAGATGATGGCTATTTCCGCTATTTACATGGGTCACAAGGTCATCACGCTGGATCCCGCGGCGGACTGCCCAGCCTCCAAGGTCAGCGAGGTCATCGTCGCTCCCTATCACGATGTGTCGGCCCTCAAACAGTTGGCGGAGCGTTGCGATGTCCTAACCTACGAGTTTGAAAATGTCGATGCCGACGGACTGGACGCAGTCATCAAGGACGGCCAGCTCCCTCAGGGGACAGACCTCCTTCGCATTTCCCAAAACCGCATCTTTGAGAAGGATTTTTTGGCAAAAAAAGCTGGCGTGCAAGTCGCCCCCTACAAAGTCGTCACATCTAGCCTAGACCTAGAAGGTCTGGACCTCAGCAAAAACTATGTCTTGAAAACAGCCACTGGGGGCTATGACGGACATGGCCAGAAGGTCATTCGAGAAGAGGCGGACTTGGTAGAGGCTAGTCAGTTAGCCAACTCTGCCGAGTGTGTCTTGGAAGAGTTTGTGAATTTTGACCTAGAAATCTCCGTCCTTGTGTCTGGCAATGGCTCCGACTACACCGTCTTTCCTGTACAGGAAAATATCCACCGCAATAATATTCTTTACAAAACTATTGTGCCGGCCCGTATTTCAGATGAACTAGCTGAAAAAGCCAAAACCATGGCCCTACAAATCGCAGACAAGCTCCATTTGGCAGGCACCCTCTGCGTTGAGATGTTTGTGGCAGGGCAGGATATTCTGGTTAACGAAATCGCCCCTCGCCCTCATAATTCGGGACATTATTCTATTGAAGCCTGTGATTTTTCACAGTTTGACACCCATATCCGAGGCATTTTAGGGGAGCCCCTGCCCCCTATCCGCCTGCTTTCTCCAGCTGTTATGATCAATGTCCTCGGACAAGACATAGAAGCAGTCCAAACCTTTCTTCAAGAAAATCCTACCGCCCATCCCCACTTTTATGGTAAACTAGAAGCAAAGCACAATCGCAAAATGGGACATGTGACGGTGTTGGGGAAAGATGTTGAGGTGGGTTTCAGCCACTAATTTGAGGAATATGAATAAAAGAGGAGTTTGTAAATGGCAATAGATTTTAAAAAACAGCTAAAACAAGGAATCAAAGAACTACAGAAAAATCCAATTGATATCTATGATACACTAGATAGGAGTGCATCTGTTGGTCCATTGAGACCAGTGCAACTAACTATACTAAAAAAGTGGTATGAAGAAAGAAGAGATGACAAAGAATTAATAATTAAACTTCCAACAGGAGCAGGTAAAACACTAATTGGACTGTTGATTTTAAAGTCAAAATTAAACTCAGGAGAAGGACCTTGTTTGTATATTTGTCCTAATAATTATTTGGCTAATCAAACAAAATTAGAAGCAGAACGATTCGGTATTGAGGTTTGTCAATTTACCCAGTTCAATGACATTCCTAGAGAGTTTCTAGATGGAAAAGCAATTTTAATAACAACAGCTCAAAAATTTTTTAATGGTATGACTGTATTTGGTTTGGACGCACGATATATTGAGATTGGTACTATCGTATTAGATGATTCTCATGCGTGTATTGATATTGTTAACAATGCTTTTAGTATTACTTTGAATAAAGGAGAAGGAGCCTATGAGGAATTGTTAGACCTGTTTACACCAAATTTGAAACAACAAGGAGAAGGAACTTTTATTGATCTCTGTGAGGGTGAGTTTGATAGTCTAATGCAAATTCCATATTGGAGTTGGGAGGAGAAAAGTTCAGATGTTCTAAGAATTCTATCTAAATATAAATATGTAGAAGAGATAAAATTTTCTTGGAGTATTTTGAAAGATATAATTCCTAAGTGTAAGGCATTTATTTCTGGCAATTCAATAGAAATTTCACCATACTATATTCCGATTGAGAAATTTCCAGCATTTCAGAATGCAAAAAATAAAATTTTAATGTCAGCTACTACACAAAATGATACTTTTTTGATTCAAGGATTAGGATTCCGAAAAGAGACGGTATCACATCCTCTTGTGGATCCTACTTTACTTTGGTCTGGTGAAAAAATGCTCATTATTCCTGAATTGTTAAATGCAGATCCGGCTTTTTCACTAGAGTTAAGAAGCCATTTTTCAAAATTGGAATATCCCTTTGGATCGGTGGCTATAGTTCCTTCAAATAAAAAGTCAGAATTTTATACAGTAAATGGAGCTGAATTAATAAGTCAGGAAGATTTAATTGAAAGAGTGGAGTATTTAAAGAACAATAATTACTCAAAAAATAGAGTTAATTTGGTTGTAATCAGTAATAAATATGATGGTATAGATTTACCAGATTCGGCGTGCCGATTTTTAATATTGGATTCACTACCCTACTTTCAAAATTTAAGTGATAGTTATGAAGAAAGAGTCCGACCAAGCGGAGATCTTATACAAAAAAAACGTGCTCAAAAAATTGAACAAGGTTTAGGACGAAGTGTTCGTGGTGAAAAAGATTTCAGTGTAATATTGTTATTGGGGAATCATTTAGTAAATTTTATTACAAATTCAAAAACAAAAAAATATTTTTCACCAGAGACTCAGAAACAGATTGAAATTGGAGATTCAATTATGTCATTAAGTGGAGTTGAACAGTTTAGTTCCAATACTGAGTTTATAAAGCATATTATTTCTGTCATGAAACAATGTATCGATAGGGATGAAAGTTGGAAAGAGTATTATACTCAATCTATGAATCGCCCTATAGAAATTCTTGAGCAAGAAGAAAACTATTTTGAGATGATAGAGTTAGAATATGAAGCTGAGAGAGAGTTTTACAAGGGAAATTACTCATTAGCTATATCAAAGATTCAAGATTTAGCGGATAGAGCCCCAGATCCATTAGAAAAAGGCTGGTATCTTCAATCTAAGGCTAGGTTTGAATTAAACAATAATAAGATGCAGTCAACAAATACACAAAAACAAGCTCAAAAACTCAATTGTAATCTTCTTATACCGTCTGACGTAATTGATTATGAAAAACTAGAGTATGTTGATGGCAATAGGAATCAACGAATTATTAACTTTTTGAAGCAATATTCTCGTCACGAAAAACTTCTGCAAGAAGTACAGACTCAACTGGATTATCTAAGTTTTGGACAAAGAGCAGATAAATTTGAAACAGCATTGGATTTTATTGGACAATTATTGGGTTATGTAACTGACCGACCAGATAAAAAAATCAGAAAAGGTCCCGATAATCTATGGTGTGTTCGAAATAATGAATACTTTATGTTTGAATGTAAATCAGAAGTGAAGGAAAGTAGGGAATCAATTACAAAAACTGAAGTAGGACAATTCAATAATCACTGTGGATGGTTTGAGGGAGTCTATGGAGGTATGACGAAAGTAAACAGATTTATATTCATTCCTACACAAAAGGTATCTTATGAAGGTCATTTCACACATGAAGTTAAGGTTATTAGGAAACATAAGCTAAATTATTTAAAAAGGAATATACTAAATTTTATAAAAGAATTGGCAGCATACAATTTTTCAGAAATGCATATTGATAAAATAAATCAGTTATTGGTTACTCATGAACTAAAAACTGACGACTTTGAAAGTTTGTATTCTGAAGAGATTATAGTTACAAAATAAGTAGTAAAATAAATGAAAGGGGAGGATAATGTGTTCTCGACCTTGAACACGGACGGAAAGCTTAAAATTTAGATAAACCGCCTTGGATATAAGAGTCCGTCGTTGGTTTTCTAAAATTTAATCGTTTTCTTGTCGTCCTCTGTATCATAAACAATGATCAATCGTTATTCCCGCCCTGAGATGGCGGCTATTTGGAGTGAAGAGAACAAGTACAAGGCTTGGCTGGAGGTGGAAATCCTCGCTGATGAGGCTTGGGCTGAGTTGGGTGAGATTCCCAAGGAAGATGTAGCCTTGATTCGTGAGAAGGCGACCTTTGACATCGACCGCATTTTAGAGATTGAAGAGGAAACCCGTCACGATGTGGTGGCTTTCACCCGTGCAGTTTCGGAAAGTCTTGGTGAGGAACGCAAGTGGGTTCACTACGGGCTGACATCGACCGACGTGGTGGATACGGCTTACGGCTACCTTTACAAGCAGGCCAACGACATTATCCGTCGTGACCTTGAAAACTTTACCAATATCATCGCCGACAAGGCTCGTGAGCACAAATACACCATCATGATGGGCCGGACCCACGGTGTCCATGCGGAGCCAACGACCTTCGGTCTTAAATTGGCAACTTGGTACAGCGAAATGAAACGCAACATGGAGCGTTTTGATGTAGCGGCCAAGGGTGTTGAAGCTGGTAAAATTTCAGGTGCGGTTGGAAACTTTGCCAACATTCCACCATTTGTGGAAGAGTATGTTTGTGGCAAATTGGGTATTCGTCCGCAGGAAATTTCGACTCAGGTCCTTCCTCGTGACCTTCACGCAGAATATTTCTCAGCCCTAGCCTTGATCGCAACGTCTATCGAGCGTATGGCGACAGAGATCCGTGGGCTACAAAAATCTGAACAACGTGAAGTCGAAGAGTATTTCGCCAAGGGCCAAAAAGGCAGCTCTGCTATGCCCCATAAACGCAACCCTATCGGCTCTGAAAATATGACCGGTCTGGCTCGCGTGGTGCGTGGTCACTTGGTGACGGCTTTTGAAAATGTGGCCCTCTGGCACGAACGCGATATTTCCCACTCGTCAGCGGAGCGGATTATCACGCCGGATACGACTATCCTCATCAACTATATGCTCAACCGTTTTGGCAATATCGTCAAGAACTTGACGGTCTTCCCTGAAAATATGAAACGCAATATGGAGTCGACTTTTGGCTTGATTTACAGCCAGCGAGTCATGCTCAGCTTGATTGAGAAAGGTATGACCCGTGAGGAAGCCTATGATTTGGTGCAACCAAAAACTGCGCAGTCATGGGATAATCAAGTGGACTTCAAGCCCCTTCTCGAAGCGGATGAGCGTGTGACAGCCAAACTCAGCCAGGAAGAAATTGATGAACTCTTCAACCCAGACTACTATGCTAAGCGGGTGGATGATATCTTTGCTCGACTTGGTTTATAAAAAATTAAAATTCTTTGGATTTTCCAGAGAATTTTTTTGTTTACTTGCGAATAAATAGGTGAAGGGGAAAACAACCTTCTTCCGCTAGACAATCATTCGTGAGTAAAAATAAATTATTTTTACAAAAGTTTACGAATAGATAAGTGTGGGGGAAGCAAGCTCACAACTTATTCAAAAAAAGTAAGATTTTTTCAAAAAAATGACAACGACTTGCGAATAAGTAAGTGAGAGGGAAAACACCCCTCAAGGAGATACACACTTGAAAAAATAAATCATTTTCCAAATGATTTACGAATAAACAAGTGTAGGAAAAATGAAAGGAGAAGAAGGATGATTATAGCACCAGTTTTATGGATTTTATCATGGTGGAAAAAATAAGTTTGTTTTAATTTAGGGGAGTAGAGATGATAACAGTTCAACATATCCATAAACAGTTTGGAGACAAGGTTGCCTTAGACAACATTAGCTTTGACATTCAAGAAGGACAAATCTTTGGATTCTTGGGTCCCTCTGGCTCGGGAAAGACAACCATGATTAAGATTATTACCGGGCAGCTACCAGCAGATAGTGGAAAATCTTATCTACTAGGTAAAGAATCGACCCTATTGTTACCAGAGGACTTTGAAGCAATGGGCTTGGTCAGTGATTCAAGTGGTTTCTTCGAGAAGATGACCTTGGAAAATAATTTGTTGTTCTATGCAAAATTCTTTGGTGTCAGTTCGAAAGAAGTAGAGGTTATTCTACAAAAAGTAGGATTGCTGGATAGTAAAAAGACAATTGCAGAAAAACTATCTACAGGCATGAAGCAACGAATGTTGCTTGCAAGAGCCTTAATCAATTCACCAAAAGTATTGTTTCTTGATGAGCCGACAAGCGGTCTAGATCCTACAACTTCAAAGCGGATTCATGAACTCTTATTGGAGCTAAAAGGTAAGGGGACGACGATCTTCTTGACCACGCATGATATGGCAGAAGCGACATTCTTATGTGATCAATTGGTTCTATTGAATCAAGGAAATTTGGTTGAAAAGGGAAGTCCGCAGGATTTGATTCATAAGTATAATGTCACTAAAAAAGTGAGGGTTACTTTTGAGGACGGTAGTGATCATGAGCTATTGTTTAGTGAATTAACACCTGAGAAGTTAGCTCAGGCGACAACTATTCACTCTTGTGAGCCGACTTTGGAAGATATTTTTATTCAACAGACAGGAGCAACCTTAAATGTATAAACGATTTTTAGCCTTGCTTTGGCTTCGAACACAAGTCTTGGTGACCAATAAGAACATTCTATTGCCAGTATTGATGCCCTATTTCATGTTACTACTGTTTAAGTTTGTGATGAAAACAGATGATACCAAGGCAATGGATTTAATGGGAATTTGTTTTTCAATGGCTATTGGTATGTCAGTAGGAAGTCCTATATCAGCAATGATTTCTGAAGAAAAGGAAAAGAATAATCTGTCTACCTTGTTACTGACAGGTGTTCGCCCGAGTGAATATGTGCTGTCTATTTTGTGTTATCCTGTTGTCATTAGCTTTGTCAACCTCATTCTATTTCCAGCTATCACACAGGCTGATGTATCAGGATATATTCTTAGCTATTCGGTTATCATGCTTTTGACATCACTGGCTTCCATTTTAATCAACCTTTTAATCGGGGCAACTTCCCAATCTCAATCCAAGTCACAGGTTACCTCGATGCTTATCACAATGGCAGTATCTATGGGACCAAGCCTGTCTTTGATGAATGAGACAGTGGGGCAGATTTTGAAATATAGTTTTCTAGGAGCTTATATTGAATTTTTCAAAAATCCCCATTTTAAACTTTTGGATCAAGAATTCTATTACCTATTGGGGTGGATTGCCCTGATTAGTTTGGCCTTGATTCTCTACTTGGGAAATTGGCGGAAATATTTTAGGAACTCCCTATCAGGAATAAAAGAAAAAATCCAATATTCTTTATAATATGAGTAAATTAGAAAGGAGAAATTTATGGTATCAGCATTCATTATCGGTGTCGGTGTAGGAATTATTGTTTATTGTATTCAAAACTAATAGGAAATTGAAGAAAGAGTATTATATTATGAAGGAGGAGAATTATATGTTAGTAGCTGCAGTTGCAGGTTTCGTTGTAGGATATGTGGCGGCACATTATTTGAGACCATAACTGAATAAGAAGAATTCTTTGGATTTTCCAGAGAATTTTTTAGTTTCCCTTAAGTTTTGAGAGTTATACTCTATTTAAGCTAGAAATAGCAAAATTTTTACTGAATGATTTTCAGTATCGTCATCCGTAAGAGCTAAAGCTCAAACGGCTGGCATATCTTTTTCATATAATCTCCAGAAAACAGTCGGCAAAGTGAAGGAACCCACTGAAAAAGTCATCAACTTGATGGCTTTTTTTGCTATACTAGAGTCGAGGTGATTCCTATGCTTGATAATCAAATTCAGTTAGATCTTAGTTCCTATTCTCCCCTGTATGATATTGTTGTTCCCAAAAATCATTTTTTACGGCAGCTAACGGA